>DAOUES010000409.1:0-8714 GCA_034430335.1 Anaerolineae bacterium
GCCCTCGCGGTGCGTGATGATGTTTTCCGCTGGTTGCCTTCGATTGCCGCGCTGCTGATCGCTCTGCTGCTCCAGGTGGGGGTCAACATTGCCAACGATTATTTCGACCACGTCAAGGGCATCGACCAGCCGGATCGGAAAGGGCCAGTGCGGGTCACCCAGAGCGGCCTGATCCCGCCGGAGCGGGTGCGGCTGGGGATGATCGTCGTGTTCGCGCTGGCGGCGCTGATCGGTGTGTACCTGGTCGTCCTCGGCGGGTGGATCGCGCTGCTGATTGGCCTGACGGCGATTCTCTCCGCGCTGGCCTACAGCGGCGGGCCGTTTCCGCTCGCCTCGCACGGATTGGGCGACCTGTTCGTCTTTGTCTATTTCGGGCTGGCGGGGGTGTGTGGCACGTACTACGTGCAGGCGCTCGATCTGCCCCTCTGGGTGATCGCGGCGGCGGTGCCGGTCGGCCTGCTGATCACCGCGATTCTGGTCGTCAACAACCTGCGCGATATCGAAACCGACCGCCGGGCAGGGAAGAACACGCTGGCGGTGATCTTCGGGCAGCGGGGGACGGTTATCTACTTTATCGTTTTGCTGGCTGTGGCTTACGTCGTGCCGGTGCTGATGTGGCTGCTTGGCTCGTTTTCGCTGGCGATGCTGCTCCCGCTGCAAACGGTACCGCTGATCCTGCCGCTGATCAGGATCATCCGCCGGTATGCCGACAACGGCCCGGCGATGAACAAAGCCCTCGCCGGAACCGCCCGCCTTGCGCTGTTTTTCAGCGTGACGCTGGCAATCGGTATTCTGTTTTAGAGCGTGTTATGAACTCTGTTTGGTGAAAGCCCTCATCCCCGGCTCTTCTCCCTCAGGGCGAAGGGAGAACAAGCAGATCAAGTCCCTCTCCATGAGGGAGAGGGATTTAGGGTGAGGGCGAAGAAGTGCATAACAGGCTCTAGAAGGCTACCCGCCCTCGGTGGCCGAAGTTTTCAGCGACGCGATGTAGGGCAGCGTGCGGAACCGGTCGGCACAGTCGAGGCCGTAGCCGACCACCCACACATCGGGAATTTCGAAGCCGGTATAGTCGATCTTCACGTCGACTTCGCGCCGCTCCGGTTTACTGAGCAGCACACAGGATCGGAGTGACGCGGGATTGCGGGCTTTGAACGTGCGCAGCAGGTAGTCGAGCGTGTAGCCGGTGTCGATGATGTCTTCGACGATGATCACGTGCCGGTCGGTGATGTCGACGCGGGTGTCCATGATGAAGCGCACCGCGCCGCTGTGAACCGCCCCCGATGCGCCGTAGCTCGACAGGGCAACGAAATCCACCTGATGGGCGACCTCCAACCGGCGGGCGAGATCGGCCATGAACATGAACGCCCCCTTCAACACGCCGATCAGGACGATGTTGACCCGGCTTTCGACATCGGCGTAATCCTTGCTGATTTCCTTCGCCAGTTCTCTGACGCGCCTGGCGATAGTTTCCTCGTCTAATAGAACCTGCTCTACAGAATTGGGAATGCTCATTGTGTAATTCAGTACCCCTCCATATGATCTTCGAACAAGCGGAGAGTATGCCGTATTCTGCTGGTTTTCTCAATTAAAAGTTTGTCAGTTACTCCCAGCGATTACCTGGTTCTGCCGCCGATCCTCGTCACCATGCCGGAGGTGCTTAAACTGGTATATTGGGTTCCGGGCGTAGAGGTGCCGCCTTCATACAGGCTGCCGTTCAAGGTGCCGGTCGAGCTGCCGCCCAGGTAAACGTCATAGGCTGCGCCGTTGACCAGTTCCGGCGACGAGAGCACTATCGACTGGTACTGCTTGGAGGGCGCAAAGGTCAGGATTTCGTCACCTGTGGCGGATTGAATGTGGATCAGGCTGCCCGCTGCCTGCGCGGAGTCGAAGTTTACCAGCACGGAATACTGGCTGGACGAGTCGTCGGGCGCTTCGGCCATGCCGGAACTGCCTGCCGCGACCAGGAATCCGCCGGAGATATTGAACGTGCTCATACAATCCAAAGCCCCGTTCATGTTCTCGGTAGGGCCGTTGACCAGCACCACGCCGCCCGTCATCTCGATTGAGCCGTTCGAGTCAAGCCCGTCTCCTGCGGCATCGATCACAATCGTGCCGCCGTTGATGTACAGATGATAGTCCCCCGAAGCCGCAAATTGATCCATTCCACCGCCGCCGCCGGGACCTCCGCCCTGCCCTGGCCCACCGCCTTGAGCCATTCCGTTGTCCTGGGCCTGCCCGCCATCTGGAGCCGTCGCACCATCAGGAGCCTGTCCACCACCTGGGGCCAGCCCACCGCCCTGACCCGGCCCCCAGTTCATGCCGGAACCGTCGTTGCCCCCGGCGACATTTATCCCGTCGTCGCTTGAAGCGATAGTGATGTTCCCACCGTTGAGAGTGATGACGGCGCTTTCGATGCCCTCATATGATTTTGCGATGCGAATGTCACCGTTGTTGATATCCAGGGTAGAGTCGGCATGCATGCCGTCGTCGCCGGAAGCGATCACGAAGCTGCCTGCGTTGACCGTGATACTCCCGTTTGAGTGGATGCCGTCGTCGGCGGAATCAATGGTAAAGGTTCCGCCGTCGATATTGACGTTGACCGCTCCCTTGATTCCCTTTGCCGAGGTGTTTTCGTCGATAGTGGTATCACTGCCTCCACCTGACGATAGTGTGATCTCCCCCCCGGCGATCATGATGTCTGTCTGGGCCTGGATCGCATCCCCTCCGGAAGTGACGTTTATGGTGCCCGCCTCGATGGAGATGTAGCCCTTCTCGGTATCTTCCTCGTTGTCGGATTTCAACCCGTCGCCCTGGGCGTTGACGGTGATCGTTCCCTCTTTGACGACAAGATAATCTTTCCCCCAGATGCCGTCGTCGATTGCGTCGACGGTGATTGCCCCGCCGCCGGTGATGATGAGGCCGTCTTTGCTGGCGATGCCGTCGTTGTAGTTCCCGGTGACGGTCAATGAGCCGCTGCCATAGATGGTGAGGTCGGATTTGCTGAAGATCGCCGCGTTGGGTTCGTCTTCTTCCGGGTCTTCAAAAATATATGAAGCGCCGTCCGATACATGGTTCTCGGTGTTATCGGCCAGGACGATGACCGTCTTTTCCGAGTCTGCGATATAGATCGGGGCGCTCGTGGAACAGTTGAGATCGGCCCCGTTCAGAATCAGCCTGACGGTTTCCTCGTCCTCCGTGTCGACGATGATCTGCCCGTCGGCCAGGGAACCGCTCAGGCTGTACGTCCCGGCTGAGGTGATCGTCGCTTTGCTGCCCTCAACCGTGACGCCCTCTCCGGTTGCGGTGATCGAACTGCCGTCCAACCCAATCGGGATCACATCGGCGCTGTCCCAGACATAATCCGCCGCATCACCATGATCCGCGCTGTTCTCTGCTGCGGCATCCGCAACCGATTCAGCTCCTGCATCCTCCGATACGGCTGTTTCTTCATCTGCCGCCGAATCTGCTGCGGTGTTTACGACCGGGAGCTGCTCATCGATGGGTTGCGCCGTATCTGTAGTTAACGCACAGGCTGCAAAAATCATCGGCGCAATGACGCAGGTCAATACCAGTGCTGTTCTTCTCTTACTCAACTTTATCTCCTGTTCGAAAGGTCACTTTAGCCGAACTATAACCCGGGGATGTGTAGAATTTGTGAAGGAGCGTTAAAGACAATGTTGTGTTTTAGGAAAAGTGCTGCGGCTGCTGTTATGGATCGATGTGATCGGATTATGGCAGAATCCGGTAATAGGAAGCGAGAACTATTGAACGTTAATAGTCCTTGTTTGTACAATGTAAATGCATTTGGACAGGTAATAATATGCTGTACTGGTCAGTTAGAGGATGGCGATTGAAGTAAAGAGTGGGCTTTAATGCACACATAGACGGGCATTGTTGGTAACCTGAGTACCTGTCGGCTGGTGTACTCTGGCGTCGTCAATATGCGAACGAGGGTATGATGGTATTGACGCCAGAGACCAATAATACACCAGGTCATCCGCGATTGTGTGGGTCTGTGTGTCGTTATAAGCTCGGATGATCCTGGAGTATAAAGGCCCGCTGTCTATGACGGCGGGCCTTTTTTATGTCATTTCTCCCACAAATTTAGTCAAATTTGTCATATTTACGGCTTTTATCGATCTACTGTACAATGGTGATGGTCGGTTGGGTGTTGTATTGTGATAAAGGCTGCATACCGATCACATCAGGTCATTCCACGTGTTTGCCGGTAGATGCTCGTTCGCCGGTTAGTGCAAGGAGACTCGGATGGACAATTTGATTCTGGCCCGTCTGCAATTTGCTATCACTACCGTCTATCATTTCTTCTTTGTTCCCCTGACGCTTGGCCTGTCGATTCTTGTGGCTGTGATGGAAACGCAGTATGTCCGCACCGGCGACGAGACTTACAAGAAGATGGCGAAGTTTTGGGGCAAGCTGTTTTTGATCAACTTTGCAATGGGTGTTGTCACCGGCATCGTCCAGGAGTTCCAGTTCGGGATGAACTGGTCGGAGTATTCGCGTTATGTCGGCGATATCTTCGGCGTGCCGCTTGCTATCGAGGCGCTGCTCGCTTTCTTCCTCGAATCGACTTTCCTGGGTGTCTGGATTTTCGGCTGGGACAAGCTCCCCAAAAAACTCCACGCTGTGACGATCTGGCTGGTGGCTGTCGGTGCAAATATCTCCGCTCTCTGGATTTTGATCGCCAATTCCTTCATGCAGGAGCCGGTCGGCTATGAGATCGTCAACGGGCGCGCCCAACTGGTCGATTTCTGGGCACTGATTACCAACCCCAACCTGGGCGTGCAGTATCTGCATGTCTTCCTTTCCGGGCTGGCGACGGCAGGTTTCTTTGTGCTGGGGATCAGCGCCTATCACATCCTTAAGAACCGTGAGGATGTACCGGACTTCTTCCGCCGCTCGTTTACCATCGCCTCAATTGCGGCGCTGATTGCCTCCTTCGGGATCGCCGTCAACGGCCACCTGCAAGGCCAGCATATGGTCCGCACCCAGCCGATGAAGATGGCGGCTGCCGAAGCGCTGTGGGAATCGGAAGACCCGGCGGGGCTGTCGCTGTTCACCATCACCAATCAGGCGGAGCGGCGCAACATTGTCGAATTACCCATCCCTGCGTTGTTGAGCCTGCTGTCGTACAACCGCTTTTCTGGTGAGGTGAAGGGCATCAATAATCTCGAAGCGGAATTCGACGAAATATACGGTGCGGATAATTACACGCCGAGCATCATGGTGATATTCTGGTCCTTCAGGATCATGGTCGGCATGGGCGGCCTGATGGCGCTGCTGTCGCTCGTTTCGGTCTGGATGGTGTGGAAGAAGAAGATCGCCGATATCCCACTTGTGTTGAAGATACTGCCCTTTGCGATTGCAGCCCCGTATATCGCCAATACGACCGGCTGGCTGATGACCGAAATGGGCCGCCAGCCCTGGATCGTCTACGGCCTGCAAAAAACTGCCGACGCCATCTCCCCGAATGTCACCAGCGGGGCGCTGCTTTTCTCGCTGATTTCTTTTGCCGTTCTTTATGGTGCGTTGATGGCCGTCGATATCTACCTTCTGGTCAAAAATGCTAAAGAGCTGCCGGTCGATGAGCCGTCGGATGATGATCAGCCTGTCGCTGCGGCGGCGAGCGCACAGGGAGGATGACATGGACCTGAACACACTCTGGTTTATCTTGATCGCGGTTCTCTTTACCGGCTTTTTCTTCCTCGAAGGTTTCGATTACGGCATCGGCATCCTGCTGCCCTTCCTGGGCAAAGACGACACCGACCGCCGGGTGATCATCAATACGATTGGCCCGGTCTGGGACGGCAACGAGGTCTGGCTGATCACGGCGGGCGGCGCGATGTTCGCCGCGTTTCCCAACTGGTACGCGACCCTGTTCAGCGGGTTCTACGTGGCGCTGGTGCTGATGCTGCTGGCGCTGATCGTACGCGGGGTGGCTTTCGAGTTCCGCAGTGCTGACAAAAACCCGGTCTGGCGTGCCACCTGGGACTGGGCGATCTTCTTTGGCAGCCTGATCCCGGCGCTGCTGTGGGGCGTGGCGATGTCCAACCTGCTCCTGGGTGTGCCGATTGGCGAAAACATGGCCTTCGAGGGCAATTTCTGGAGCCTGATCAGCCCGCTGTCATTACTCGGCGGCCTGACCACGCTGATCGGTTTCACCCTGCACGGGGCGCTGTTCCTCGCGCTCAAGACGGAGGGCGAGGTTCAGAATCGCGCCCGCAAGCTGGCCTCGTGGCTCTGGCTGATCGTGGGCACGCTGGTGCTGGTGGTCAGCGGAGTCGGTTTTTTCAATCTCTCACCGGATGCGCGGCCCGGCCTCTGGCCGGTCGTCGTTCCCCTGACGGAGGTTCTGCTGATGCTGGCCGGGTTGATGTCCGGGCAAAAGCGCGATGGGCTGGCCTTCATCATGTCCGGCTTGGCTATCGTCTACTCGACCGCCATGTTCTTTGTCGCCCTTTTCCCCAGCGTGATGATCTCCAGCCTCAATGACGATTGGAGTCTGACGATCTACAACGCAGCTTCAAGCCCTTACACGCTGCGGACGATGAGCTGGGTCGCGCTGATCTTCGTCCCGATTGTTCTTGCCTACCAGGGCTGGACATACTGGGTGTTCCGCAAACGGATCGGGCGTAAATCGGAGCTAAAATACTGAATCTGCTGAAACTGTTTCTGGTGGAACTTTTTCCCTGATCCCACCCCTTAAAATTCGCTCCCTCCCCCTTGAGGGGGAGGGCTGGGGTAGGGGTGAAAACGTCACCGATTATTGCCTATGCCCCCCCATCGCCGTTTGATCTCTGAAGCCTGGCAGGTACGCCTGTATCTGGTCGTCACGATTGCCTGCGGGCTGACCGGCGGCGTGCTGATGGTCGGCCAGGCCTGGCTGTTGAGTCATATCATCGACCGGGTATTTCTGGGCAGCGCTGGCCTCTCCGATCAACAGTCCGCCTTGTTGGTGCTGCTGGCGGTCGGGGTGACTCGCGCCCTGGCGATCTGGCTGGGCGATTCCGCCGCCGGGCGCGTCGCCGCCGGGGTGCAGACCCGCCTCCGTAGGCGTTTGTTCGAGCATATCATGGCGCTTGGCCCGGCCTTCACCCAGGGGGAACGATCGGGTGAGCTGGCGGCGGCGGTCGTTCAGGGCATCGACGCGCTCGACGCTTACTTCAGCCAGTACCTTCCCCGGCTGGCGCTCGCCGCGCTCGTCCCGCTCACCATCCTGATCGTCGTCTTCCCCCGCGATCTGCTGTCGGGGGTGGTCTTGCTGGTCACCGCCCCGCTGATCCCCCTGTTCATGATCCTGATCGGTAATCTGGCCGACGCGCTCACCCGCAGGCAGTATCGATCCCTCAGCCGGATGAGCGCCCATTTCCTCGACGTGCTGCAAGGGTTGACTACGCTCAAGGCCTTCGGGCGCAACCGTGACCAGGTTCAGGCCATCGAGCGGATCACCGGGGAGTTCCGCGAAGCGACGATGAGCGTGCTGCGGGTCGCTTTCCTTTCGGCGCTGGTGCTCGAAATGGTCGGCACGATCAGCACGGCGATTGTTGCCGTCGAGATCGGCCTGCGCCTGCTCTATGCGCGGATGGCCTTTGTCGATGCGCTGTTCATCCTGCTCCTCGCGCCCGAATATTACCTGCCGCTGCGGGCGCTCGGCGCGAGCTTCCACGCGGGGATGTCGGGGGTCGCCGCTGCCGGGCGAATTTTCGAGGTGCTGGATCGGCCCGCGCCGCCTGCCACATCGACCATTGATCTGGTATCCGTCTCGGTGATGCTGATTCGCTTCGAGGATGTTCATGTCGCCTACGAGGACGGCACACGCCCGGCCCTGAACGGAGTCTCGTTCACCCTCCACCCCGGCGAGAAGATCGCACTGGTCGGGCCAAGTGGGGCGGGGAAAAGCACGCTGATCAATCTGCTCCTGCGCTTCGTCGATCCGGCAGCCGGGGCGATTCGTGTTGATGGGCTGCCGCTGGAATCGCTGCCGCCCGATTGGTGGCGATCACAGGTGGCCTGGGTGCCGCAGCGTCCCTACCTGTTCAACGACAGCGCCGCCGCAAATATCGCGCTGGCCCGCCCTGATGCCAGCGCCGACGACATCCGCCGCGCTGCCGATCTTGCCCACGCCGCCGAATTCATCGAGGCGCTGCCGCAGGGTTACGAGACGCCCATCGGGGAGCGCGGGGCGCGTCTCAGCGGCGGCCAGGCCCAGCGAATCGCGCTGGCCCGCGCGTTTCTTAAGGATGCGCCGCTGGTCCTGCTCGACGAGGCGACGGCCAATCTCGACCCCGCCCTTGAAGCGCTGATCCGCGAGTCGATCCGCCGCCTGCTTGCCGACCGCACCGCGCTGATCATCGCCCACCGGCTGAACACCGTTACCGCCGCCAACCGGGTGATCGTGCTTGATGGCGGGCGGGTGGCGCAGATCGGATCGCATACCGAGTTATCGCAGGTCGATGGCCCCTACCGGCGGCTGGTCGCTGCCTATGGGGGTGGATCATGAAGCGATCCGCTTCTATATTTGTTCGTTTGCTGCGATTGGCCTTTCCGCTGGCCGGTTGGATGGCGCTGGCCGCGCTGCTCGGCGTGGCGACCATCGGCAGCAGCATCGGTCTGATGACCACCTCGGCGTTCATCATTGCCAGCGCTGCCCTCCAGCCGCCGCTCGCCGATATCCAGGTGGCGATTGTCGGGGTGCG
>DAOUES010000410.1:0-19712 GCA_034430335.1 Anaerolineae bacterium
CGAATGAGGGTGATGAAATCCTCGGCTTTGAGCGATGCGCCGCCGATCAACCCGCCGTCGACCTCCGGCTGCTGCATCAGTTCTTCGACGTTGGAGGGCTTCATGCTGCCGCCGTACTGGATGATCATCGCCTGGGCGACGGCGTCCCCGTAGATTTTCACCAGCGTCGCCCGGACAACCTGCCCGATGATGCGGTTGGCATCTTCGGGAGTGGCGGCCAGCCCGGTGCCAATCGCCCAGATCGGCTCGTAGGCAACGACGATACCCTCGGCCTGCGCCGCGCTGATCCCGTCGAAGGCAGCGATCACCTGCCCGCTGACGAACACCTCGGTTTCACCGGCCTGGTTCTGTTCCAGACTTTCGCCGACGGCGACAATCGGCTTGAGGCCATGAGCAAGCGCCGCCTTGATCTTCTTGTTGACCGTCTCGTCGGTTTCGCCGAAATAGGCCCGGCGCTCCGAGTGACCGATGATCACGTAATCGACCAGTTCCTTGAGCATCACCGGGGAGACTTCGCCGGTATAAGCGCCCTTGTCTTCCCAGTACATATTCTGTGCGCCGACTTTGACCGTCGAACCTTTCAGCGCCCCGGATACCGCTGCCAGCGCCGTGAACGGCGTACATACCGCCTGGGTGACACCCGGATAATCGGCGAGAGGTCCCTTGATCGCGTTGACGAGTTCCAGCGCCTCGGCAACGGTTTTATTCATTTTCCAGTTCCCAGCTATGAACGGCTTACGCATGGGTCATTTCTCCTTCTTTTCACAGCTTTTACAAGATGTTTACATCATATCACAGTTAGAAAACGAGCCAGCCGATAACGTGGCTGGCTCGCGTAAAACCTTTCCTGTGGCCTGCCCTACTTGTCGTTCAAGGCGGCCAGGCCGGGGAGGACTTTGCCTTCCATCATTTCCAGGCTGGCTCCCCCGCCCGTGCTGACGTGGGTGACTTTGTCGGCGAGACCGGCTTGATTGATCGCCGAAGCCGAGTCGCCGCCGCCGATGATCGTCAGCGCACCGGCTGCGGTTCGCTCGGCGAGCACCTCCGCAACGGCGAAAGTGCCTTTGGCAAACGGGGCCATCTCAAAAACGCCCATCGGCCCGTTCCAGGCAATCGTCATCGCCCCGGCGAGCTTATCGCTGTACAACTTGATCGTCTCCGCGCCGATATCGAGGAGACGCCAGCCATCGGGCACTCCGTCGGCGACGTTGATCGTTTTAGTATTGGCCGCTGCATCGAAGGCGTCGGCAATCACCGCGTCGACCGGGAGGACCAGCTTGCTTCCCGCTTTCGCCAGCACTGCCTTTGCCGTGTCGATTGCGTCATCTTCAACCAGCGAGTCGCCCATCGCGATGCCCTGCGCGGCGAAGAATGTATTCGCCATGCCGCCGCCGATCAAAACCAGATCGGCCTTGTCGAGCAGGTTCTCGATCACCTCGATTTTGCCCGAAATTTTCGCCCCACCGAGAATGGCGGCGAAAGGCCGCTTCGGGTCGTCCAGCGCGTTGCCCAGGAACTCGATTTCCTTCTCCATCAGGAGGCCAGCGACCGCCGGTAGATAGCGGGCCACGCCCTCAGTGCTGGAGTGGGCGCGGTGCGCCGATCCAAACGCATCGTTGACGTAGACATCGCCCAGCTTTGCCATCTTCTCGGCGATTTCGAGGTCATTCTTCGTCTCGCCCGCGTAGAAGCGCGTGTTCTCAAGGACGAGCACACCGCCGTCGGGGAGATCGGCGACTGCTTTTTCGGCCACCTCGCCGATGCAGTCATCGGCGAAGGCCACGTCGACGCCCAGGAGATCGGCCAGGACGGGCACCACCGGCTTGAGCGAGAATTCCGGGTTGCGTTCGCCTTTCGGACGCCCCAGGTGCGACATCAGGATCAGCGCCCTGGGTTTCTGGTCGAGGATCGCCCGGAGGGTTGGAAGCGCCGCAACTATCCGCGTGTCGTCGGCGACTCCGCCATCTTTGATCGGCACGTTGAAGTCGACGCGCACGAGGACGCGCTTACCGCTCAGATCAACGTCACGAATCGTTTTTTTATTCATTTAGAGTATCGCTCCCAGAGACAATCCGTAAGGGCGGAAATCTACAGAAGGAAATCCGCCCCTACAGACGTTATCAAGGTGACAGAGTTTAGAGCAAATCCGCCATCAGCTTGGCAAGGTCGGCGGTACGAACCGAGTAGCCCCATTCGTTGTCATACCAGGAGACCATCTTCAGCATAGTGCCACCTATCACCGAAGTGAACTCAGCATCGACGATGCTGGAGCGCGGGTCGCCCTTGAAATCCATGCTGACCAGCGGAATTTCGCTGAAGCCCAGGATGCCCTTCATCGGGCCATTGGCGGCTGCACGGTAGGCAGCGTGGACTTCTTCGGTCGTGGTTTCTTTTTCCAGATCGATCACGGCGTCGACGATGGAGACGGTCGGAGTCGGGACGCGCAGGGCATAGCCGTCGAACTTCCCCTTCAATTCGGGGATCACCAGCGCCACCGCTCTCGCCGCACCGGTGGTGGTGGGGATGATGTTGAGCGCCGCAGCGCGCGCACGCCGCAGGTCCTTGTGAGGCAGGTCGAGAATCTTCTGGTCATTGGTGTAGGAGTGGATGGTGGTCATCAGGCCCCTGACGATGCCGAAGTTATCCTGGATCACTTTGGCTGCCGGAGCAAGGCAGTTGGTGGTGCAGCTTGCATTCGAAACAATGTGGTGCTTGCTTGAGTCGTACATAGCGTCGTTGACACCTAGCACGACGGTCAGGTCAGGTTCCTTTGCCGGGGCGGAAATGATGACCTTCTTCGCACCTGCATCGAGGTGCTTGCCCGCACCGGCGCGGTCACGGAAGAAGCCGGTGCTCTCGATGACGATTTCGACGCCCATATCGGCCCAGGGGAGCTTGGCCGGATCGGGTTCAGAAAGAGCCTTGATGAAGTCCCCGCCGATGACCAGCCCGTCTTCTTTGACCTCGATCTCATCCTGAAGGATGCCGTAGTTGGAGTCGTACTTCAACAGGTGCGCCATCGTCTTCAGGTCGCCCAGGTCATTGAAAGCGACGACATCGAAATCGCCTGCGTACTTTTCCTTTATCGCCTTCAGAACCTGACGCCCGATGCGCCCAAAACCGTTGATGCCAATCTTGACTGCCATTAGAGTTTCTCCTTATCAACAAACTATTTTGATAGTGTCAATAATATATGCTAATGCGCTGCGTTTTCATCTATGCGGCGGCGTCTTCCGATGCCTCCACCAGATTGATGACCGCCTGCGCCAATAACCGTGAATCATGCCGCCAGGGATACTGTCGATCCACCAGCGGACTGCTGACAATCCTGGCCCCTAAGCCAGAATTCCCATTACCGGTACCTAACTGAACATACGCGAAATTCGCGTCGGCGTCCAGTGCAGGATAGTAGTCGTTTACCAGTACAACGTCAAACAATCCAGGCCCGACCTGACGTTCAATCGCCCTGACATGATCGACAACGTTGAAACCATTCGTCTCCCCGGACTGCGTGGCAACGTTGCAGACATAAACCCGGAGCGCGCGGGTGCGGCGCATCGCCTCGACGATGCCCGGTACGAGCAGGTTGGGCAGGATGCTGGTAAACAGGCTTCCAGGGCCGATCACGACGATGTCGGCGGCCAGGATCGCCCTCACCGCGTCAGGATAAGCGGGGGCATTCTCCGGTTCGAGGAACACCCGCTCGATCACGCCCTTGACTTCGGGGATGGCCGACTCGCCCTCGACGCGCCGCGTCTGGCTGGATGGCTCGTCGCGCAGATCGGCCATCAGGGTGACGTCTTCCAGCGTCGAAGGAAGCACCTGCCCCCTGATCGCCAGCACCCGGCTGCTTTCGATCAGCGCCTGCTCGAAGCTCCCGGTGACGCTGCTCAATGCGGTGATGAACAGGTTCCCAAAACTGTGGCCTTCCAGTCCCCCTTCGCCAAACCGGTACTGGAAAAGCTGGGTCATCAGGTTTTCGTTGCGCGCCAGCGCAGCGATATTGTTGCGGAAGTCGCCGGGCGGCAGCACGCCCAGGTCGCGGCGGAGTCGCCCCGAACTCCCCCCGTCGTCGGCGACGGTGACGATTGCCGTCAGGTTCGAGGTGAAGTCTTTCAGGCCGCGCAGCAGGGCGGGAAGCCCGGTGCCGCCCCCAATCGCCACGATCTTCGGGCCGCGCTGTAGATGGCGCTGTTCGACCAGCGTCTCGATCAGCCGGTCCCTGCCGACATTCCAGGGGCTGAGGATCGCTTTACTGATGCGGTACATCGCCAGAATGACCAGTATACCCCCAACGGCCCCGGCCAAAACAGCCCGCAGCCAGAGCGGTGCGCCGCCGAGGGTCAGGATCGATTCGACAGGGGGTACAGGGTAGGCTCTAAAGAAATGGAGCAGCAGAATGCCAAAACCAAGCCCCAGAGAGGTAACGCCAAAAAACAAAACAATCAGCCAACGCTTAACACCGATACCAGGTGTTAGCCACATCAACAGTGTTCGGGCGGGTGTACGTTCGCTATCTTTCAAGGTCTGCTCGCGAGGTCCAGGCAAGATACTGTGCAGGCGGTATAATACAGGAAATGAGCCGTCCCGTATTGACACGAACGGCTTCTCCTGCACTATGATTCATCCCATTCACCGCGCCGCCATGATACCCACTCTACTACCCGCTGTCAACGGGTTTGACGGCCACGAACTCAATGATCTGATGTTCTGCGCTCGCCCGATCTGACATTTGGCGCGGCACAGCCCGACAAACTGGCCTTGAATGTTGCCTGTTTCGATGATACAACTTGTGATGATAGTCAACCGTCGATATCCTCTCTGGTCAAACAGGGATTATTCATTTTGCAGTTGTGAAGGAGCAGCCAATGGCAAACTTTGAACTCATGCGTCGGTTAGCAAAAGATACAGGCGGGAAGATCGTCCTCCTGGTAATGGACGGGCTGGGCGGCCTGCCCCTCGAAGTCAACGGCCAGACCGAGCTGGAAACGGCCACGACGCCCAACATGGATCGCCTAGCGCGTGAAGGCAGCACCGGCCTTTCGATCCCGATCTCGCGCGGCATCGAACCGGGCAGCGGCCCGGCTCACCTGGCCCTGTTCGGCTACGATCCGCTGGTCTACGACGTAGGGCGCGGGGCGCTCGAAGCTGCCGGGGCCGGGCTGCACACTCAACCCAGTGATGTGGCCGCACGGGGCAACTTTGCCACCATTGGCGAAGACGGGCGGATCACCGACCGGCGGGCGGGCCGGATCGCCACCGAAAAGGGTGAAGCGGCCTGCGAAGCCATGAGCGCCATCAAGCTGCCCGGCGTCGAACTGACCGTCAGGGAAGTCAAAGAGCACCGCTTCGCAATCGTGATGCGCGGCGAAGGGCTGGATCACCGCATTCTCGATACCGATCCCCTTGAGGTTGGATTGGCCCCTCTCCCGGCCAAACCCTGGCCAGAGGCCGCCGACGACCCGGCAGCGCTTCACACCGCCGATCTCGTCAACCAGTTCATCGCCCAGGCCAAAGACATACTCAAAGGCCATCACCCGGCCAACTTCGTCAACCTGCGCGGTTTCGCCGGTGACCCCGCCCTGCCAAAATTCAAGGAAGTCTACAAGCTCAACGCCGCTTGCATGGCCGTCTACCCGATGTACAAGGGGGTCAGCCGGTTGGTTGGGATGGACATTCTGGAGTCAGATGCCCACGACACGCCGCTCGACGAATTCCAGCGGGTAGCCGATGTCTGGGATAAATACGACTTTTTCTTCATCCACATCAAGTACACCGACAGCCGGGGCGAAGACGGCCTGTTCAACGAGAAGGTTGCCGTCATCGAGCAGGTCGACGCCTCATTACCGGCGCTGGTGGACCTGGCTCCCGATGTGCTGATCGTAACCGGCGACCACTCCACACCGGCGAAGCTGTCTTCCCACTCGTTCCACCCGGTACCGACCCTGATCTGGGCACCCGCCACCCATATGCGTGACCGGGTCACCGGTTTTGGGGAGCGTGAATGCATGACGGGCGCGCTCGGCCAGTTCCCCGCCGACGAACTGATCCAGTTGGCGCTGGGCCACGCCGGGCGGCTGGCACGCTACGGCGCGTAAATATTGATGCGAGCACCGCAGGGGCAGGCTATTCCGACCTGCCCTTTTTCTTTTCCAGCCGCCACATCACCCCACCCAGCACCGCCGCTTCGAGCAGCGCCCCGCCGAACATCAGCGCAAAAGCATCGGTCCAGAAGCGCTCCGGGAAGAGCCTGATCAGCGTATCCGAGGTCGGGAAAAGCCAGGTGTCACCCGTGAAGAACAGCGCGTGGAACTGGGTGAACAGCCAGTTGAACGAGGTGGCGACGGCGATCAACCCGACGACGATCAGCCCGGCGGTCAGCAGGCTGCCGGAAAGCAGCCCGGTTCGCAGCTTTTGACGATCCGAGAGGTACAGCAGCGCCCCGCACACAATCCAGATGCCTATTGCCGAATAGCCAAACCGGGACAGGCCCTTCGTCACGACTTTTACATCGGCCATGTGCGAGAGTTCTCGCTCGTTGTAGAGCGGATCGCCGTTCGGGAACGCCGTATCGCCCAGAAAGTCGATCTCCTCGTCGTTGAAGAGATAGGCCAGCGCGGGCGGCGCGTATTCGAGGCGGTCTTCCCGCGTGAACCCAAACGGGTCATCAGGCAGCCAGGGCCGATTGTACTCCCAGCGCAGGAAAGCCCCGCTCATCAACAGCCGCGCATTGATCAGCACCAGCAGCAGTGGAAGAACTGCCGCCAGGTAAACCTGTAAGATCGTTGTCAACCAGCCGGGGAGATTTAACTTTGTTCGTGCGCGTTCAGAAGTCTGTTCCATGAGTCCACTTTCCTATTGGCAGGGCAGTTCACTGCCGCCGCTCAACACAAAATTCACAACCAGCAGATCGGTCATCAGCTCGGTTGGGGCGCGGTCGTCGGTCATGATCCGCCCACCGGTCGGCGTGGGCCGGATTTGTTCGTAGGCGGTCGAAAGCACTTTCGCCAGAATTGGGTGCGCGTCCACGCCGAGCAGGTCCCGGTTGGCGAGCAGGTTCTCCGGCACGGTCGGCTGGACGGTCGCCACCAGGATGCTGTTGCAGGTCATCGGCACGTCGATCACATGAACCGACGGGAAGACCTGTCCCAGCGTCGCGCTGAACGCCTCGATCAACCGCCGGTCATCAACCGTCCGCCCGACGTTGATCGCCAGCACGCCGCGCTCGCTGAGATGATCGCGTATCTCCTGAAAAAACTCGACCGTCGTCAGGTGCCAGGGGATATAGGGCAGCCGGTAAGCATCGACACCGACCACGTCATAGGTGTTGTCGCTGGCGGCCAGCGCGTAGCGTCCATCCTGCACGATGACGTTGAGGTTGGGTTCGCTCATGTCGAAATACTCGCGGCCCGCCTGTACGATATCCGGGTCGATCTCGATTCCATCGACCGGGATTGGCCCGAAAACCTGTGTATACTGCTTGGGAACCGTCCCGGCGGCCAGCCCGACCATCGCCATGCTGGTTACGTCGGCGGGAGTGTGGGGCGGCGCGTTGAAAAACGGGGCCGCCAGGTAATAATCCCAGGTGCCGCCCGTTTCGATGTAGTCCGGGTAATCGGGGAAATACATCGAGTGAATCCCCTGCCCCTCGTTGAGAAAGAGGATGTTCGCCTCGCCCCAGCGCACGACCTGGATGTAGTTGTAGGCCGATTCGTCTTCGTGGAGCAGCGTCATCCCCTCTGGAACCGGTCGCAGCGGCCCGCGCAGCGCAAAGATCGCCAGCAGGATGTGGACGACGGGCATCCAGACGTAGCGCAGCATCTTCTTCCAATCGGCCATTCCACAGCCGACCAGCCCGATCACCAGCAGCAGCCCGGATAACAGCATGAAGGTCAGGTTGGTGCCGATGGTCGGGATCAGCACCAGCACGGGCAAAAACGTCCCGATGATGCTGCCAACGGTCGAGATGGCGTACATCCGGCCCGAAACGCTCCCTGCTCCGGACGCATCCTCGATTGCCAGCCGGATCGCAAACGGCGAAACGATCCCCAGCAGCGTCACCGGCACGGCGAACAGGATCAGCATCACGCCGAAGGAGCCGACCAGCACGGCGGCATTGATGTTGAACATCGACCCGGCGGCGACTCGCAGCACCGGGCGGGCGAGGGCCGGGATCAGCCCGGCGGTGAAAGCGCCCCACAGCACCACCCGGTAGAACGTCTCGACGTAGGGTGAACGGTCGGCGAGGCGGCCACCGATGAAGTAGCCCGCCGTAAGATACAGCAGGATCAACCCGATGATATTCGCCCAGACGATATTACTCGTACCGAACACGGTTCCCAGCAGCCGCGAGGCGCTCAGTTCAAGCCCCAGCGACAATAAACCGGAGGTAAAGACAACCACATATAGATATCGACGCTGTTTTTCTGACAAGATCGCCTCCCCTTTATTTACGGCTCAGAGATTATAGCCATCCGCGCAAAGGGAGGAAAACGGATGATGATTACCCCCTCTGACCGACCTGCGGTCGGCCATCTCCCCCACAGGGGGCGAGTGGGTTGGCCTATTTATTGATTCGAGTCTTACAATTCGATCCCCACCTGCCCCCTCCGGGGGAAGTGTCGAATCAGAGGTTCTCCAACGAACCTCTGATTCGGCAAAGGGGGCAAACTTTGCCTACCACACAGGTTGTACCCTGTTTCAGGCAGGTTTGCCCCGTTGCGCTATAATCAGCACAGTTGGAAGCATCAGCACGCGAAGGACGGGGTATGTCAGAATCCGAACAGGACGACCGCCTGGTCTCCGGGAAGAAACAAACCGAAGAACACACCAACGTCGACGCTGCTCTGCGCCCGCGTTCGCTGAGTGACATCTACGGGCAGGATTCGCTCGTCGAGCAGCTTCAGATTCTACTCGACGCCGCCAAAGGGCGAGGCGAGGCGCTCGACCATATCCTGTTCTACGGGCCGCCCGGCCTCGGCAAGACGTCCCTGAGCCACGTCATGGCTTACGAGATGGGCGTCAACATCCGGGTGACTGCCGGGCCGGTGATCGAACGCGCCGGGGACCTGGCCGCCATCCTGACCAACCTCCGCAAAGGCGATATCCTCTTTATCGACGAGGTTCACCGCCTGGGACGGGCGGTTGAAGAAGTGCTTTATCCGGCGATGGAAGACTTTGCACTCGACATCGTGATCGGCAAAGGGCCAAGCGCGCGAAACATCCGACTGAAGCTGCCGCGCTTCACCGTGATCGGCGCAACGACCCGACTGGCGTTGATGACCGCCCCGTTGCGCGCCCGCTTCGGCGCGGTCTACCGCCTCGACTTTTACGGCGAAGAGGCACTGATCAAGATCATCACCCGCGCCGCCGATATGCTCGACGTGCCCCTCGATTCGGCGGGGTGCAGCGAGATCGCCCGGCGGGCACGCGGCACGCCTCGTATCGCCCTGCGCCTGCTCCGCCGCGTGCGCGACTATGCCCAGGTGCGCGCCGACGGTGTGATCACCAAAGCGGTCGCCTCCGAAGCACTCAGCCTGATGGAAATCGACGACCTGGGGTTGGACGATGTCGACCGGCGTGTTTTGGAGACGATCATCAGCAAATTCGGCGGCGGGCCGGTCGGGTTGGAGACCATCGCCGCCGCGATCAGCGAGGAAGCCGACACGATCATGGATGTCTACGAGCCGTTTTTGCTCCAGCTTGGCTTCATCGAACGGACTCCGCGCGGGCGCACGGCCACGCCGCTGGCCTACCGGCATCTTGGCCTCGACCCGGACGGCGTGCTGGGCCAACCCCGGTTGTTGTGATTGCAGTTTGGGAAAACCTATCCATGCAAGAGAATGGCTTTATTAAACGCTCAAGAATGATTGTTTATGGAATTGGGCTATTAGCCATCTTGATTGTTGTTGTTTCTATTCTCCTCCCCGATAAACCAACACTTGTTGACCGCGTATCCCAAGCGCTACTCAACTTAGGCACGGAAATCATAGGTGGCGTAATCTTCTTTGGTCTTGTAGATGCTTATTTCAATACACGATTCGCACTATCAAGAACAATCGATGAAAAAATACATGACTTAGATGCCATGCTCTCCAATGCACTTACCTCTGCGGGTAGGCTAGATGCCCTCTCAATCAAGTTTATGCAATTTAAACAAACAATTGATCGGAGTTTAGTCCAAGAGACAATTGAAGAAGTCATAAAACATGCCAAGGTAGTTCGAGATTTTAATAAATCGGCAAACAACTTTCTTGATATTTTTCAAGAAGGGAATCGTGCTTCAAATGCAGTGTTGAAGACAAGAGCAGATGTAGAAGAATTTAGGGGCAGAATAGAGTTAGCCTACGAACATTTAAGGAAATACGAGTATTTACTTGAGAATGCACTGTTATATGATCAGGTACATCGCTACACCACAATAGTTCACACCCCCAACGAAGTTATAGAATTCGATCCCTTAAGATTTTTTGTAAAAGTGATCACGAAATGGTACGAGTTAATGGAAAGTCAAGAAACTACGCAGGAACATGTTTGAGCTTAACACGCTGGCGAAATGGCTGATCGTGATCGGGGTGGGGATCGCCGCGCTGGGGGTGTTATTGTTCCTGCTTGGCAAAATCCCCGGCCTGAACCGCCTCGGACAGCTTCCCGGCGACATCCGCTACCAGAGTCCCGACGGGCGCGTCTCATGCTTCGTCCCACTCGTCAGTTCGATCCTGATCAGCGTGATCCTCACTATTGTCCTGAACGTCGTCCTTCGAATTATCAACCGCCCATGAAAACCAGTGACTTCGATTACCATCTCCCGCCGGAGCAGATCGCCCAGACGCCGGTCGAGCCGCGTGACTCGTCGCGGCTGCTGGTGCTGGATCGCGCCGGGGGCGGCGTTTCTCACCGTGTTTTTCGCGACATTGGCGAATACCTCAAGCCCGGCGACATGCTGGTCTTCAACCAGACACGGGTCATCCCCGCCCGATTGCACGGGCAGAAGGTCGACACCGGGGGCAAGGTCGAGTTCCTGCTGCTGAAACGCGAAGGCGACCAGACCTGGCGCGGGTTGATCGGCGGTAAGCGGGTCACCGAAGGCACCCGGCTGCGCTTTGCCGGGGCGGACGGCGAGGCGGTCGAGGGAATGGTCACCGCCGAAGGCGAACGCTCGGAGCGCGTGGTTCATTTCGACCAGCCGCTTACCCCGCTGCTCCCGTCGGTGGGCGAGGTGCCGCTGCCGCCGTATATTCACGAATCGCTTGACGATCCAGGACGCTACCAGACGGTCTACGCCCGCGACGACGGATCGTCTGCCGCGCCGACCGCCGGGCTGCACTTCACCCCCGAACTGCTGATCGATCTACGAAACAAAGGGGTGCAGATGGCCTGCTGCACGCTCCATATCGGGCTGGACACGTTCCAGCCGGTCACCGTCGAGGATATCGAAGAGCACCACATGCACACCGAATGGGCGCAGCTTACGCCCGAAGCAGCGCGGACGATCAACGAAGCGAAGCTGTCCGGCGGGCGGATCGTCGCCGTCGGCACGACCAGCACCCGGACTTTAGAAACCGCCGCCCTGCACAGCGCCGGGGTCAACGATCCTTACGCTGTCGATGGGGAGTTGTGCCCCTGGCGACCCGTCGCCGCTTTCGAAGGCAACACGAACCTGTTCATCCATCCCGGCTACCGCTTCCGCGCAGTCGACGTGATGATCACGAACTTTCACCTGCCCCGCTCCACGCTGCTGATGCTGGTCAGCGCCTTTGCCGGGCGCGAGCACATCCTCGATGCTTACGCCGAAGCGCAGCGGGAGGGCTACCGGTTCTACTCGTTTGGCGACGCCATGTTGATCGCCTGATCGGACAGTGAAGGGTCTTTCCATGAGCCGCCTGCTGATCATTTCGCATACTGCACATTACAGAAGAGGTTCGGAGATTGTCGGCTGGGGGCCAACCGTCCGCGAGATCGACCAGCTTGCCCGGCTGTTCGATGAAGTGATCCATATCGCCCCGCTGCACCCGGTCGAAGCACCTGTGAGCGCCAGCCCTTACCTGGCAGCCAATATCACCCTCTGTGATGTCCCCCCGGCGGGAGGATCGAGTCTGCGGGACAAGCTCGACATCTTTCGAAAATATCCGCGCTACTTCACCGCGATCAATACCGAACTGAGCCACGCCGACGCCGTCCATGTGCGCTGCCCGGCCAACATCGCGCTGCTGGCGATCCTGATCCTGGCTGTTCGACGCCATCCCGCCCGGCGCTGGGTCAAATACGGCGGCACCTGGGGAGGCGATCAGGCTGCACCGGTCTCCCGATTTCAACGCTGGTGGCTGAGGCGAAATTTTAGCCGGGCAGAGGTAACGGTCAACGGCACCTGGCCCGATCAGCCGCCGCATATTCACTCGTTCGATAATCCCTGCCTGACGGCGGAGGAACTGGCCGAAGGCCGGAAAGCGGCGGCGACCAAAAAGATCGAAACACCGGTACGGCTGCTTTTCGCCGGACGGCTGGAACCGGCCAAAGGCGTCGAGCAGGCGCTCCACGTCACCGCCGAAGTCAACCGGCAGGGCACCCCGGCGATCCTTGGTCTGGCAGGCGACGGCCCCGACCGTCCCCGCTACGAACGCATGGCCGGGGAACTTCAAATCGCCGACAATGTCACGTTTCACGGCTGGCTGACCCGCAGCGAGTTGAGCCGGTTATACGCCCAGGCGCATATCAGCCTCTTCCCCAGCCTGAGCGAAGGCTGGCCCAAAGCACTCGGCGAGGCGATGGCGTATGGGGTCGTCCCGGCTGCCAGCAGCGTCGGCAGCATTCCGCACTATCTGAATCGATTCGACATCGGTCGGACTTTTTCGCCGGATGATGTTGCGGGTTTTACAGAAGCTGTATTATGGTATCATCAGAATCCAGCAGCATGGAAAGCCGAATCGGAACTGGCTGCTTCGTCGGCTGCCGCTTTTGGCTATGATGCTTACCTGGATGCCGTCAGAGAGTTATTGGGATTGACAAATAATGGCTGATCGCAACGCTTCTCTACCCGTCAGGCCGCAGTTTCCTACACTGCCTGCGGTTCGGGAAACAATCGACCCTCGAATGGATGCGCTGTTTTCGCCCCGTACGTTCACCTGGTTTGCCATAGGCCATGTCGTACTGGCCGCTGCAACCCAGGCGGTACCCCAAATTGCCATCGTGCATGCATTGGTCACGCTTGCGATCAGCTTTTCATGGGCGCTATCAAAAAAGCACCCGGAGCGAGTGATCTATGCCACCGCGTATGTCAGCGGGGCCGAAGTATGGTGGCGGATGAACGAAGTCTGGAATCTTCTGCCCTGGGAACTCGGTAAATACGCGCTGATGGGCCTCTTCATCCTGGCGATCTTGCAATTGAAGAAGGCAAAGTTGAACATCATGGCTTTGCTGTTCGTCATCGCCCTGCTGATTCCTGTTGTGCGGACTACCTTCAACACCAGCCTCGAACAGTTCAGAGATGTGTTTATCTTCAACCTGGGCGGGCACCTCGTCCTCCTTTTTGGCGCTACTTATTTTTCGAATATCGAGATCACCAGAGACACTTTACAGAAACTGCTTCTGGCCCTGACAATGCCGGTTGTCCTGGCAGCAACGATGGCCCTGCTGACGGTCACCGATCTGCGTTTGTCGGGAGAGATGATCTGGATGGCGGGCGCGTCGAGTGTGTTAGCCAGCGCCTGGAGCGGGGCAAACCAGACCTCGTCGGTGCTCGGATTGGGGCTGACCGCGATCTGGCTCCTGCTGCTGTTCTGGAAATACGAGCGAGGCGAACTGATCAGGCTGATTGTGCTGGGAAGCTGGTTCCTTGTCCAGGCCCTGTTGACATTCTCGCGAGGTGGTGTGTTCACTGCCGCACTTGCCGTGCTTACCGCGACCATACATATATTTGGCAGCAGCAAAAAGACGGTACGGAATGTCTTTCTGGGGGTAATCGTCATCGCGGTGTTCTCTTACATTGTGCTCCCACAGCTTGACAGACTCACCGGGGGGAGCCTGAGCCAGCGATTCAGCGATACCGATCCGACCGGGCGGGATGTCATCGTCCTGACCGACCTGGATGCGTTTTTAGAAAACCCGCTGTGGGGGGTCGGGCCTGGGGAGATGCCCTCGTACCGGACTCATCAGGGGATACGCTACCTGGCAGCCCATACCGAGTATTCGCGAATGCTTGCCGAACATGGACTGCTGGGAGCATTCGCATTGATATTATTGGGGATTATGTGTTGGGATAATTACTGGCGCTCGGAAAAGATACCGGCGACGAAAGCGGCAGTAAGCGCGCTAATAGCCTGGGGATTATTTTATATGGCCCATTCCGCGACACGACTCGTCGCGCCTGCGTTTATGTTGAGTGTGACCTTTGCCCGGTTCAGGTTGGGCGAAAGCCGATTGGCTCCATCTCAACATGACGACGAGCTTCCCAGGCCATTTCCCCGCATACCGCCGGATCAGCCTTACCACAGACAATGACCATCTCGTCGACCAGGATTGGCAGGTATGATTAAACCCGGCCTGTTGATGATCAGCAGCGGTTTCGTCGCCTCTCGTCGCAGCTACCGGGGAATGTGCCAGGAACTCGCCGACCGGTTGGACGAGTCCGGCTACCGAGTTATCACGTCGTCCAGAACCGGGCGTGCCATCCGCCCGTTTGATATGCTCTACACGGTTTGGAGGTATCGCCATCGCTACGAGGTCGTCCTGGTCGATGTTTTCAGTGGGTGGGCGTTCCTGTGGGCAGAGGCCGTTTGCCGATTACTTGATCGCCTTGAAAAAAGCTGCATCCTCGTCCTCCGGGGCGGCAATTTGCCAGCTTTCGCCGCGAAGCACCCCACCAGAGTAAGAAGCCTCTTTCAACTCACCGACCGGATCACGACGCCTTCGAGCTATCTCCAGGATCAGCTTAAGCCGTACAGCCAGCACATCGAGATGATCCCTAACGCGCTCGATCTCAAGGATTATCCCTTCACACTGCGCGACAGTCCCGGCCCCCGTCTGGTCTGGCTGCGTGCCCTGCACCGGGTCTACAACCCGGCGCTGGCCGTCCGGGTCACTGCCATGCTGCGGAACGAATTCCCCGCCATCAACCTGACGCTGATCGGCCCGGACAAGCGAGACGGCAGCCGCGTGGAACTGCTGCGGCTGATCGCCGAGCTGGGCATCACCGACCGCGTGGAACTGCCCGGTGGCGTCCCGAAATCCGAGGTGCCGGTCTGGTTGAATCGGGGCGATATCTTCCTCAACACGACCACTATCGACAATACCCCGGTCAGCGTGCTGGAAGCGCAGGCGTGCGGTTTATGCGTCGCCAGCACCGACGTGGGGGGGATTCCCTATCTATTGGAGGACGAACACGACGCGCTGCTCGTCCCATCAGGTGACCCGGAAGCGCTGCAAGCCGCCATCAGACGGGTATTGACAGAGCCGGGGTTGGCGGCGGCGCTGTCGCAAAATGCCCGCCGCAAAGTCGAAAAGCTGGATTGGCCGGTGGTTCTCCCACAGTGGGAAACCCTGATCGATGAAGTCGCCGCACGTAAATAACATGAACAAAACACCTGCCCCCACCCTCTATACACGGTTCGTGCGCGGGATCGCCCTCCCGCTCGGCGACCGGCTGATCGGCCAACGCATGATCGCCCGCCTGCGCTTCCTCGAAAAAGCGCAGTGGTGGGATCGGGAGCAGGTTTATGATCATCGTGATCGGTTACTGTCTGAAACAATAAAGATTGCCTATGGCGAGGTTCCACTCTACCGCGAGTTGATGGACGCCGCCGGGGTAAGCCCGCAGGATGTCCGCTCACCGGGAGATCTCTCGAAGCTGCCCATCGTCACCAAAGATATGCTGCGAAGCGGCTACCCGCAGCGAACGACTCGCGAAACAGCCCAGCGACCCTACGAAGAATGCACCTCCGGCTCGACCGGGTCGCCGTTCTGTGTTCGCGAAGACCCGGAGACGACCGGCTGGTACCGGGCCTCGTTCATGCTGGCCCTGGAATGGGCAGGCTGGCAGATCGGGGAGCCGCATTTCCAGACCGGGATGACCCTCGACCGCAAGCGCTGGCGGCGGGTCAAAGACAGGCTGCTGCGCTGTCACTATGTGTCGGCCTACGATCTGACCGACGCGGCGCTCGATCAACACCTGGCAGCCATCGAGAAAAAACGCATCCGGCTGATCGGCGGGTACCCCGGCAGCATCTACACCCTTGCCCGGCGGGCCGCCGAATTGGGATGGAACCAGCCGATTCGGTCGGTGGTCACCTGGGGAGACAATCTCTACGACCATTATCGTAAAACCATCGAGCAGGCTTTCCAGACTCAGGTGTTCGATACCTACGGCTGCGCCGAGGGGATACAGGTTGCTGCCCAGTGCGAACAGGGAAACTATCACGTTCACAACCTCGACGTGATTGTCGAAACTCTGGACGGCGATGATCGGCCCGTGCCACCCGGCGAAACCGGCCACCTGGTTTTGACCCGGCTGCACCCCGGCCCCATGCCGCTGATCCGCTACCGGGTCGGCGATATAGGCGTGTCGGCGGGCCAGCGGGCCTGTGATTGTGGGCGCGGCTTCGAACTGATGGAATCGGTCGAAGGGCGCGATACCGATATCATCGTCACCCCGGCAGGCAACCGCCTGATCGTCCACTTTTTCACCGGCATCATCGAGCATTACCGGGAGGTGAAATCATTCCAGATGGTACAGCGCGAACCCGATGCGATCCTATTGCGGATCGCTCCCTCGGCGGGCTATACCCCTGAGATCGGCGAGCAGATCGTCGGCCAGTTGAAGGGAAAAGGGGCCGACTGCACGATACAGATCGAACTGGTCGATGACATCCCGCTGACTCCCGGCGGGAAGCGGCGCTTTGTCATCTCGGAATTGGACGGATCAACGCCGTGAATCAATCGACCGCCGCCGAAACGCCGAAGTATGCCATCCTCGTGTTTTTCGCCGCGATGCTCGTATCGATCATCTTCTGGGTGACGCTGCCGCCCCGGTTCGAGATCGCCACCAGCACCGATTTCGACAATTACTACAGGCCGGTGGCAATGGCCCTGTTGAACGGGGAGGGATTTACCTTCCAGGGCCTGTACCCGGCGATCCGCTATACGCCCGGCTACCCGCTGATCCTCGCCGGGGTGTACGGATCGGCTCAACTGCTGGGCATCCCAGAGCAGGCGGCGCTATCGATCTTTATCCTGCTCGGCAGCGGGCTGGCCGCCGCATTGATATTCCGGCTGGCGGCAGGCACCTGGGGGGCGCGCCCGGCGCTGATCACCGCTGCGTTGTGGATTACTTACCCGTTCGCACTGATCACGTTCAGGCAGGCCAACGCCGCTCTCTCCTTTATGGTTGTCTTCTACGGCGCTTTGCTCTTGTATTGGAGCCATATCCAGAAGCAGAGTCAATCCGTTTGGGCCTATCTTGCCTGCGGGCTGCTGTTTGGAATTGCCACGCTGATCCGGCCTGTCGCGATCTGGATCGGCCTGCTTTTTTGCGGAGTCCTGATCGGGGTCTTACGCAAAGCATCGATTCCGCGCCGCCTGCTTCTGGCCGGGCTGCTGCTGACCGCCAACCTTGCAGCCGTCCTCCCCTGGCAGGTATGGGTCACCACCCAGACCGACGAATCCGCGCTGCTGACGACCGGCGGCGTGCCCAGCATCCGCGATGGGCTGACCTTCGCCACCGCCGACAAAGAGCGGGCCGAGATTGCCGTCCCCCCCGACGTGCTGGTCCTTCAACAATCCATCCTCGATCAGTACGTCGATCTCCGCACCTTTGGCGATATTGTCAGCACGATGTGGGGATATATTAAAACGGAACCGCTGGCGGTCATTGAACTGTTTGCGATCAAGGCCGCCCGAAGCTGGTACGGCACCGACAGTCAGCAGTATGATCGCTGGATACTGATCATCCAGATTCCTTACCTGCTTGCCATCGGATGGGGCCTGATCGCAGCATTGAGGCACAATCGACCGGCCCGGCAGCTAGGAGGCATCATCCTGTTGATTGGTCTATACTTCTGGGGAATGACCACGCTGGTACTGTCGATTGTGCGCTATATGATACCCGCGATTGGCCTGCTGTTTATCCTGGTTCCGGCTATCTTTTGCAAGCCGGTCGGCCAGAATACCGAAGCGAACCATGCCGGATAACCGCCCACCTGTCACGATCATCATGCCGATCCGCAACGAGGCCGATTTCATTGCCCGGAGCCTCGGCGCGGTGCTGGCACAGGATTATCCTGCCGAGTTGATCGACATCCTGATCGCCGATGGCATGTCCGACGACGGCACCCGCGAGATCGTCGGGGAGATCGCCTCGGCGCACCCGGCGCGCAGGTTGGCGCTGATCGACAACCCCGGCCAGATCGTCCCCACCGGCCTGAACACTGCCCTGAAAGTTGCTCAGGGCGAGATCGTCATCCGCGTCGATGGGCACTGCGAGATCGCCCCGGATTACGTCTCGAACTGCGCGGCGCATTTGATCAATGGCGAAGCCGACGCCGTCGGCGGGTCGATCACCACCGCTGCCGAAACGTCGGTCGGGCAGGCGGTTGCCGCCGCGATGAGTTCCCCGTTCGGCGTCGGGGGATCGGCTTTCCGAACAACCACCGGGAAAACCATGCCGGTCGACACGGTTCCCTTCCCGGCTTACACCCGCGCCGTGATCGAGCGCACCGGCCCCTTCGATGAGGAACTGGTACGCAATCAGGATGACGAATACAACTACCGGCTGCGCAAACTGGGCGGCACAATCCTGCTCGCCGCCGACATTCACTCGACCTATACCAGCCGCAGCACACTCCGGTCGCTGTGGCGGCAGTATTATCAATACGGGTTCTACAAGGTGCGGGTCATCCAGAAGCACCCCATGCAGGCCCGCCCGCGCCAGTTCGCGCCGCCTTTGTTCGTCTTTTCGCTGATTGCCGGGATCGGCCTCGCCGTTTTTGTCCCTATCGCCCGAATCCTGCTCTTGGCGCTGATCGCTGCCTATGTTCTGGCGAATCTCACCGCCTCGCTGATTACCGCCAGCCGGTCGGGATGGCGGCTGCTGCCTCTGCTGTCGGTCGCGTTTGCCATTCTCCACGTCAGCTACGGGCTTGGCTTTCTGATCGGCCTGATCCGGTTTGCCAGCCGGTGGGGGGATCGATGAGCGGTGACCTGGATCGCTTACGTGGAGAATATGCCCGGAGATCGTCGGTTGTCAGCGACCGGTATTCCCTGACCAACCCGGCGCATTTATATACCGTCCAGCGGCGGCAGCGAGCGACCGTCGGGATGCTGGGGCGGCACGGGATATCGCTAACGGGTAAATACATCCTTGAAGTCGGCTGCGGGCACGGCGAAATTCTCTACGAGTATCTTGGCCTGTGTGCCGGTTCGAGCCAGCTTCACGGCAGCGACCTGATCTTCGACCGCGTCGAAAAGGCACAGGGCTGGCTGCCCCAAGTTCCGCTCACCTGCGCCGACGGCCAATCGCTGCCCTACGCGGCCAGCAGCTTCGACCTCGTGCTGCAATACACCGTCTTTACCTCGATCCTCGACGACGCGATTAAGCGTAACATCGCCGCCGAAATGCGGCGCGTATTGAAGCCGGGCGGCGTGATCGTCTGGTACGATTTCTGGCTGAACCCTACCAACCCCCACGCAAAGGGTATTCGCCCGGCGGAAATACGGCGGCTGTT
>DAOUES010000411.1:0-6325 GCA_034430335.1 Anaerolineae bacterium
CAAAGCACCACCAGCACCAGTATACCAACGGCGGCAAGGCAGCCCCAATACTGGCGCACCGAGTAGCGCCGGAAAATATCTACCTGGTCTTTGACGGTTGGCACAAACGTTACTTCAATCATTGCTCCCCCTTGTGCAGCACTGATTCAACCAATCCAAATAGGGTTCGGAGCCGCGCTCGATGGGCACGGCGACGATCTCCGGCACATCGTAGCTGTGCCGATCGCGGATCGCCGCCTCGACCTGATCGAAGAGGTCGGCGCGGGTTTTGACGAGGCACAGGAATTCAGCCGCCTCCTCGACGGCCCCTTCCCAGCGGTAGATGCTCGTGATCGGGCCGACGACCTGCACGCAGGCCGCCAGCCGCGATTCGACCAGTGTGCGGGCGATCTGCTTTGCTTCGTCCTGTGTTTCCGTTGTCGTAATAACGATGATGGCGCTCACCGATCACCCCAGCTTTCCGGCGCTGTCATGTCGATGAGTCTGGTTGAGATCGGGGGGATTGTCAAACGCCGGGGAGCGGGCACCTGAGGATAATGAATCTTTAATTTTTAATCCGGTAACGTCCCCCTCTGTCGCTGCGCGACATCTCCCCCAACCTGGGGGAGATCGGGGTTGGCCTTGTTTGATATGCTTATAGGTGTTTACAGGATTATTTTGTAAATCTGCATACGGTCGACCCAAGAGGGCGGGCACGAGGCCCGCCCCTACGAGATGACTTGTCGACCGGGATGAGCCTGAACAGGTTTGATCACCGGCCCTACTAACTTATCAGTCGGCGGGATCGAGCAGACCCTCCGCCTGCAAATGCTCGGCCAGCGTGCGGGCGATGATCTCGTAGCCTGCAGCGTTGCAGTGATTGTCGTTGGGGAAGAACGGGTACGGCCCCTCGTCGACCGCCTCTTGCAGCGGGGCGTACAGATTCAACGTGTCGATCCCTTCCGCGTCGAGGGCGTCGAGGATCGGCTGGGCGTAGTATGGCCGGTCTTTATCTTCGGTCTCTTTCTTGGTCGGGAGAGTCATCACGACGAAATCGCAGCCGCGCTGCTCGCACAGGTCGGCCATCTGGATTACGTCGTCGACCAGGAGATCGACCGCTTCCTCGTCGGGCAGCTCGTCAAGCTCGGTGTTGACCGTCATCCGGAAGGACTGACGCCAGCGGTTGCTCTTGAGATGCAAATCTTTATCGGTGATCCAGAAGCTGCTGATCGCCCGGATCGTGGCGCTGTGCTCGCGGCCCCAGAACAGGAAGCGGTTGAGCGGGTTGGCGAAATAAGCGTCGATCTCGTCGATGGCCTGCTGCCGCTGTCCGTCGTCGAGATAGTAGACGATGTAATCGCGGTAGATTTCCCGGTGGTACAGGTCGACTTTGACATCGTCGATATCGTTTTCGTAGAGGGTCAGCACGACGATGTCGGGATCGTAGGCGAGCACCTCGTCCATGAGGGCCAGTTCATTGGGTGTGCCGTAGCCATCGACGCCGAAGTTGTAGACTTCGACCGGCCCGGCAGCGTCATCACTCAGCAGTTGTTCCAATACGTCGGGGAAGGTCTGGCCGCGCCCGACGTGCAGGCCGACGGTGTAGGAATCGCCCAGCGCGGCGATGCGAGGCACACCCGGACGGCGCTCAAGGGTGAACTCGTCGTCGTTGAAACCGGCCTGGTTGATCGCCGATTCGACGTGATAATCTTCCCGCTCGATGTAATCCTGAGCGCCGGGGACATAGCGATAGCCAAGCCGGTCGTCGGGCCGGTAGATGGCCGGCATGTGGACGTAATAGGTGACCGACGACGGTCGGATGATGCGCAGTCCGATCTCAAGCAGCGCCAGGCTGACCAGCAGCGATCCGGCGGCCAGTATCGGCCCCAAAAGGCGCTCTCTGCGCCTTGTTTCTCTTCGACTGCCTGTATGGTTCGAGTCGTGATTCAAATCGTTCATCCTGCTCGTCGTGTTCCGGTGATCGACCGGCCCGGTCAGCCCGATTCGAGACGCCGGGCGATATGGTCGCACAGATCGGCAACATTGAAGGGTTTACGGACGTAGGATACCCCCTGCTGTTTCAGCGCGTCGTTTTCATCGCTCAGGGCGGTGGACGCGCTGAGAAACACAAACGGGATGGCAGCATAACCGGGACAGGCCCGCACCGCTTCCAGGAATTCCAGGCCATCCATTCCCGGCATGACCATATCGCTGATAATCAGGTCGGGAGGGGCGTTGGCAGGATCATCCAGCCACCTGAGCGCAGCGCGGCCAGACGCCACTGCCCTGACCTGATACCCTTCGTCCGAGAGAATATCGGCCAGGGCGAATCGCAGGTCATGTTCATCTTCGACGAGCAGTATCTCAGCCAACGTCACCTTCCCCGGCAGGCAGCCACACGGTAAAGACGGCTCCCCTGCCCAACCCTTCGCTGACCACCTCGATCAGACCGTCGTGGCGGTCGACGATCTCTCTGGCGATGCTCAAACCCAGGCCGGTGCCCGGCGCACCCGAATCGCGCCCGGCCTTGCCCCGGAAGAAACGCTCGAATAACTGCGCCCGGTCTTCAGGAGATATCCCCGGCCCCGTATCGCCAACACTGAAACAAACATACTCACGGCCTTCACGAGAGTCAACCCGCGTGCTGATGGTCACCGTGCCGCCAGCCTGTGTGTAGTTTAATGCATTGGTCAACAGAATACTAACGACCTGGTCCAACTGGCTTCTATCGGCATTGACCGGCGGCAGGCCGGAAGATTTCCTGACGGCAAGGGTGAGGTTTTGCTGATCGGCCACTGCCCGCCGGTCGTTGACGTAGACTTCGAGAAGATCGTTCAAATCGACCGGGGCGAAGGTAAACTCGACCCGCCCCTGGTCGAGGCGAGAGACGGTGAGCAGGTTCTCGACGAGGTTTTCGAGGCGGGCCAACTCGCGCTGAAGCGACATGGTGTAAGCATCACGCTTTTCAGGCCGCAGGCCCAGCGCGTGGAGATTGACCTTGAGGCTGGTGATCGGCGAACGGAGTTCGTGGGAGACGTTCGAGATGAATTCGTCTTTGACCCGGCTGAGGGCCAGCAGTTGGCGGTTGGCCGCTTCCAGTTCGGCGGTGCGGGCAGCGACCAGGTCTTCGAGGTGTTCGCGGTAGCGCTCGAGTTCCAGTTCGGCCTGCCTGCGGGCGGTGATATCGCGGAAAAGCGCCCCCATCTGGCCCGGCGTAATCTGGAAGGCGTGGACTTCGTAGACCCCGGAAATGCCGCCATACTCAAAGTCGATCTGCCCGGCGAACCAGGGTTCGCCCTCCGAAGCCGCCCGGCGGTAGCGGTCGGGCACCCCGGTATCTGCCAGGGGCGGGAAGGCTTCCTCGATGGTTTTGCCGACGAACTGCCGGTTTTCAACACCGAGGATCCGGTCAGCCGCCGGGTTGTTCCCGGTAAAAATCAGCCTACCATCCGGCTCCAGGCGGTAAAGGTGCATGCCGAGCGGCAGCGCGGCGACGATATTGCTCAGGCGCTGCTCGGATTCTTGCAGGGCTTTTTCGGCGCGTTTGCGCTTGGTGATATCCCGCAGAAAAACGACCGAATAGGTATTTCCACCCAGGGTATAGGTCGAGACGTGGACATCGACATCGAATTCGGCACCGTCCCGGCGGACGCCGACCGTCTCATAGGCCGGAGTAACCGTGCCATCGGCTGCATGGCGGCGGATTTTTTCGGCAACACGCTCACGCTCGGACGGCGCGATCAGATCAAGCACCGGTTTGCCAACCAACTCGGATACGTCGTCATAGCCATACATCGCAAGATAGGCCGCGTTGACCGCAATATGGATCGCATTCCTGGCTACGGCGATGGCGTCGACGGAGTTTTCGAAGATCGCGCGGAAGCGCGTTTCGCTGTCTTTCAGCATCTCTTCTCGAAGCCTGCGGCTGGTGATATCACGCGAAATCTCCGAGAATCCCTTGACCTCGCCGTCTTCGACGATGGGGGTGAAGGATAACTCGAAATGGCGAAGTTCGCCGGTCAGCAGTGGATAGCTGAACTCCGCACGGAACGATTCGCCGCCCAGGACCCGCCGGTGAAGACCCTCCCAGAAAGCGACGGTCGATTCGTCGTCGACCAGGGTATGAGGTTTGAGGCCAGGCTCCATTTCGATGCCGAGCAGGTCCTTTATGACCTGCTTGTAGGCATCGTTGAACACGACCGGGGCGGCGGTCTCATCGCTGATGAGGATGTAGTCGCTGGAATTTTCCATCAGGGCGGCCAGATGGCGATGGGAGGTTCGAAGCTGCTCCCCGGCCTGTTTCAAATCGGTGATATCGGGGAACATGATCACCCCGGCGATCAGCTTCCCGGCGGCGTCGTAGACAGGGACCCCGTCGACCAGTTCCCAGCGTTCGCTGCCATCTTTCCTGACGACGCGCATTTCCCGCCGTCTCGTCGTCTTGCCCTGGAGAGAGAGCGCCAGCGGCAGCTCCTCGATGGGAATCGGGTTTCCAGCGGCATCGCAGTCTGTCCAGGTTTTTTCGAAATCAAAAAGGTTGACGCCCACGCCGGTCTGCGGCTCGTCGAGAACGCCAAGCTGTTCCCGGCTGGCGTGGTTGACCATCTCGACGATGCCATCCGGCCTGGCAATGATAATCGGGATCGGTGCCTGCTCGATCACCGAGGTAAGCAGCGATTGGGTCCTGGTCAGCTCCTGTTCGGCCAGCCTGAGCGGGGAGATGTCATGCAGGGCGACGACATAGAAGACGTGACGCTCGAACCGGATCGATCTGGCGCGAATCTCTGCGGGGAACGCGCTGCCATCCCTGCGCAGTGCGGTTACTTCGCGGGTTTCCTCCGAGCCGGAGAGCAGATTCTGGGTGACAATCCCCCGGTCTTCGGGGATGACCCAGTCCGCTACCGGCTTGCCGATGGCTTCCTCGGCGGGGCAGCCGAACAGTTCCCCTGCGGCGCAGCTCTGGCCCAGGCAAATCCCATCTTCGGTGAGAAAGAGGGCTTCAAAAGCTGCCTCGCAGAACTTTTGCAGGGATTCGACGATCTCGTCCAACCGGTGTTCGTACTGTACAGGGTTTTTTTCGCGGCTTTCCAGTTCTTCCACCCGCTCACGCAGTGCAGACAACTCAGCAACAAGCTCTTCCCTTGATTTACCGGTATCGCTCATCAATGCCTCCCGGATAACTTATCCATTCGAACAAGGTATGGAAGGTCAAGCACAAACGTGCTGTTCATAGTAAAGAAACGTAGCCCACAGATACCAATAATGATCGACACACTGGGTCGACTTTCTCGATTGGTATTCGCAGCACCTCTTTTTTAGTTGTGATACTGGAGTAATACTATCATCTTATCATAAGAATACGAATTGGAGAATCGGGCTGAAACCGCGATTTTCCCCGGTGGTTGGTGGTATAATCGGAACAGACAGGCCACGCAGCACCCCAGGGAGGTGAATCAGTGCACGAGAAAAGCATCGAATTATTGAACAAAGCGGTCGCCGACGAAATGTCGGCTGTTCACCAGTATATGTATTTCCATTTCCACTGTAATGACCAGGGATTCGACCTGCTCTCCATGATGTTCGAGAGGATCGCAATCGCCGAGATGCTCCATGCCGAGCGGCTGGCGGAGCGCATCCTGTTCCTGAAGGGCGATGTCGAGATGATGGCGTCGATGGCCGTGCAGAAAGTGCACGACGTCAAGACGATGCTCGGAATCGCCAGGGGAATGGAAGAAGCCGCAATTAGAGACTACAACGTATGGGCGAATGAGTGCGCGGCGAATGCCGACTCGGTTTCGAAGGCGCTGTTCGAATCGCTGGTCGTGGACGAGGAAGGCCACTACGACCAGTACGATACCGAACTCGACAATATCGAACGGTTCGGCGATGGCTACCTGGCGCTGCAATCCATCGAGCGCAGCAAGTCGATGTCAGCGGGGGCACCGCCGGCGTAGAGCGTGTTTTTTAGCCCTCACCCTAAATCCCTCTCCCTCATGGCGAGGAACTTAATCCTGCCTGTGGGGATAGAAGCTCTCGGCGGCCATGTCATACCGGACGCTTCAAACAGAGTTCATAACACGCTCTAGTCCTCACGCAGCACAATCAGCATGACAGCCTCGCCACCCGGCGAGGTTTTCTTTTTTCCCGGGGCTGAAGCCGCCGGGCTAAAGGGACGCGGAGGGATCGGTCGGGGGGAATACAATTATAAGGAACTGTAAAAATATAAGTCCGCCTTTTTTGATCCTGCCCTCACCCCTAAATCCCCTCTCCCTCATGGCGAGGGGACTTAACACCCTGATTTGCCTGTATTTGGAAAATGCGGAGTTGTTTCTTTACAACTCCTTAG
>DAOUES010000412.1:0-2457 GCA_034430335.1 Anaerolineae bacterium
TTCGGGGCGCGGGTGTGGATGGCCGGGGCGGGGGGCGCGGATCGAGTCTGCGGGGGGGCGGGTCTGCCGGTCGAAGGCTGGCCGCGCCAGGCACGCTCAAGGTCGGCGATGCTGAGGTGGATTGGCCGGGTATCGCCGATGCCGCGAATATCGAGAACCGGTTCCACGCTCACGTGGCCGATCAGCGCGTGGGGGATACCGTCGAGCAGGCTGACGAGGTTCTCGAAATCGGCGGGGCGGACTTCGACGAGAAAGCGGGTGGATGTCTCGGAGAACAGGAGCAGATCGTCGGCGGGATTGTCGGCGGCGCAGGGCAAATCGGCGAGACTGATGGAAGCGCCAAGATGACCGGCCAGGGACATTTCGGCGAGGGCGACGGCAAGGCCGCCTTCGGAACAATCGTGGCAGGCGCGGATCAGACCGGCGCGGATGGCGCTATGCAGGGCACGCAGCGTAATCAGGGCGTCGGGGTTGGGCCGGGGGACGCTGCCGCCGGATCGACCATCGAGCAGATGATAATGGCTGCCGCCCAACTCGCTGCGGGTTTCGCCGACGGCGATCACCAGGTTGCCGGGCGACTTGAAATCCATCGTCACGGTTTGTTCAATATCGGGGACGATGCCCAGGGCGGAGATCAGCAGGGTGCCGGGGATGGCGTGCTTCTCACCATCGTGGCCGGTGAACTCGTTGTTGAGGCTGTCTTTGCCGGAAATAAAGGGCGCGCGATAGACAAGGGCGGCGTCGTGACAGCCCTGGGCGCAGCGAACCAGACTGCCCAGCCGGTCGGGGAGGTCAGGGCTGCCCCAGCAGAAATTGTCGAGCAGGGCGACCTGATCGGGGTCGGCACCGACGGCGACGAGATTGCGAAAGGCTTCATCGACGGCGGCCCAGGCCATCGCGTAGGGATCGGCATCGGTGTACTGCGGGCAGATGCCGACCGAAAGGGCGACGCCTTTCAATATGCCTGTCGCGGGATCGTCGAGCAGGGTATCGAGCGGCACCAGCACGGCGGCATCACCGGGGCCGTGATCGTCGGCACCGACGAAGGGCTTGACGGCAGTCCCGCCCTGGACTTCGTGATCGTAGCGGCGGACGGTGTCTTCTTTGCTGCGAATGTTGGGATGGGCAAGAAGATCGAGGAGCGTGGCCGACAGATCGTCGGGGGTGGGGCGGGGGTCGGGATTGGCGGGGGCAGGAGGCTCCCAGGTGGCGGCCATGCGGCGGGCGGGCTGGCCGTCATGCAGGAAGTCCATCGCAAGATCGGCGGCAAGATGGTCGCCGTAATAAAGGGCGATCCGACCGGTGGCTTCGAAGGTGCCGATGCAGACGATCTCGACGTCGTGGGCGGCGCAGACTGCTTCGAGGCGAGGCAGGTTGGCGGGCGGGACGGCCAGAACCATCCGCTCCTGGGCCTCGCTCAACCAGATTTCCCAGGGGCGGAGTCCGGGGTACTTCAAAGGGACTTCCTCTAACTGGACTTGGACTCCAACTTTGCGGCCCAATTCGCCGACCGCCGACGACAGCCCACCGGCACCGCAGTCGGTGATGGCGGTGTAAAGCTCCTCGTCGCGGGCCTGTAGGACGACCTCCATCACCTGCTTCTCGTTGATCGGGTGGCCGATCTGGACGGCACCGCCGGAAAGCTCGCCGGTCGATTGATCCATCTCCATGCTTGAGAAAGTTGCCCCGCGCAGGCCGTCACGACCGGTGCGCCCGCCGATCAGGATCACGAGGTCGCCGGGTTGGAGATCGGTGGGGTTGGAGCCGTGCGGCAAAATGCCAAGACAGCCGCAGTAGACGAGCGGGTTGGCGGTGTAGTCGGGGTGATAGAGGATCGCGCCGTTGACGGTAGGAATGCCCATCTTGTTGCCGTAATCTTCGATGCCTTCAATGACTCCACCGGCGATTCGGCGGGGATGGAGGACTCCGGGGAGAACCTCTGAGGACGGGAGATCGGGCGGGCCGAAGCATAAAACGTCGGTGTTGGCGATGGGGCGGGCGCTGACGCCGAGGACATCGCGGACAACTCCGCCGACCCCGGTGTTGGCCCCGCCGAAAGGCTCCAGGGCGGAGGGGTGGTTGTGGGTTTCGAGCTTGAAGGCCAAATCCCAGCGGTCATCGAAGGCGATGATCCCGGCATTATCGACAAAGGCGGAGCGTATCCAGGGGGGATTCAGCGCGTCGGTGGCGGCGCGGATGGTGGAATCAAGCAGACCGTCGATCTGCTGGGCGACGGGTTCCATGTCGTCGACGCCCGGCAGGGGGCCGGTGTAATCGATCACTGCCTTGAAGGTCTTGTGAGAACAATGCTCGGACCAGGTCTGGGCGAGCATCTCCAATTCTACGTCGGTGGGTTCGCGGCCTTCCGATTGGAAGTAGGCTTGAACCGCCTGCATCTCCGCGAGGTTGAGGGCGAGGCGGCGATCAAGGCTGATCTGTTGAAGCGCGTCGTCGTCG
>DAOUES010000413.1:0-6145 GCA_034430335.1 Anaerolineae bacterium
TTGTTTGCTTCTTTTCCTCCAGCCAGAGGCGATCAAGCACGTCGTGATACTGAGGGGTATCAATCGCCTGCTCAATCTCGCAGAGTCTGGCATAGAAGGATGGCATCTGGCGTTCAAACTCCTGAAGGACCCGGTCGGCACGCCATACGAACATGCCGCTGTTCCAGGAGAAACAACCGCATTCAAACATATCGTTGGCCGTCGCTTGATCAGGCTTCTCGGTAAAGAGTTCGACCTGATAACTGACAAACCCATCGACTTCTTCCAGCGCTTCGCCCTGCATGATATAGCCATATCCGGTCGACGGAAAGGTCGGGGTGATTCCCAGGGTGACCAGATGCCCCTGAAGAGCAAGTTGTTCCGCAGCAGCCAGCACATCACGAAAGTGCTGTGTTTTGGCAATATGGTGATCGGCGGTCAGCACCGCCATGACCGCCTCGGGGTCATGGCGTCGTAGATGAATAGCGGCCAGCCCAATGGCCGGGGCCGTCCCACGACCTACTGGCTCAATAATGAAATTTTCTCTGGGAAGCTCCGGTACCTGCTCGGATAACAGCGCTACATGTTCTTCACGGGTGACGATCTGAATTTGCTCTATCTCAAACAACGGTCTCAGCCGATCAACCGCCAGTTGAAACATCGAGCGTTCACCGATCAGTTTTAGCGTTTGCTTGGGGTGCGCCTGACGGCTCAGGGGCCACAAACGGGTGCCGGTTCCACCGGCCATGATCATGGCATAGTACATGCTGGTATCCTTAGGAACTGTAAAAATATAAGTCCGCCTTTTTTGATCCTGCCCTCACCCCTAAATTCCCCTCGTGTGAATTGGCTTTTGCCAATTCACCTAGCAATATGGGCAGCGCCCATATTGCCACCCTCAAACATGGCGAGGGGACTTAACACCCTGATTTGCCTGTATTTGGAAAATGCGGAGTTGTTTCTTTACAACTCCTTAGAATCCGCGTAGTTCTGTGCTTGACCGTTGTATTAATCCTTCTTTAGGTGTTCGTTTGAGGACCACATATTCAAGGCCATGCTGCTCACAGAATTCGCGTTTTTCTGGTTGATCGCCATCTTCATTCACGGCATAGATATCGGGTTGTATCCTGCCAATTTCCGGCTCGGCATCCATCCAGCCATGTCCGGTTGAAACAAGCGTCTGCTTGACGTACCGGATCGATGCCACCATGTAGCGTCGTATGTCCTGCGGGTACAAAGGATGCCCATTACCCTTCAGCAGTTTGATATTGTCATCATGCCCGACCACGACATACAGATCCCCCAACATGGCGGTTTCTTCAAAAAACCGTAAATGCCCGGAATGCAGCCAATCAAAACTGCCGGTGACCAACACCTTCTTTCGGGTATGTTGGCCATCGGGTGCAGCGACGGGCACAGCGGCAGGTGCCTCTTTCAGGCTGGCGGCAGTCAAGAGATGATAAGCCAATCCGTGCTCGGCACAAAATGCGCGAGTGTGGGCATTATCAGATTCTGCGTCTACCACCCACATATCAGGCTGGATATCCTCCATCAGCGGCACAGTATCTAAGTTGAACATGCCCGGAACTACTGTATACCGGTCAACATAGCGAATCGACTGCATCCAGTATTCACGTTCGGATAGGCTGAATTTGGGCGGCTCACCCGTTGCTGCCTGTATCATGGCATCTGACCACAGCACTACATACAAGCGGCCCAGTTTGGATGCTTCTTCTAAGAAACGCATCTGAGGGAATTTCAGATCGTCGAAACTGCCGCTTACGACGGCTGTCTTGCTGTCATTCATCATTCGAAATCTTGACTTCAAGACTAAAACTGCCGGGTACCGGCTCCTCTGAAACCACGTAGATATACCCGCCGCCACAGCCGGAATACATCGCTCCGGCATAGCGCTGCTGGTAATAGCTTAGAATTTCAACCAGGTCGATGGTGATCGTGGAATGCCGCACCGTGCCGGGTAGAATTGTCTCCCAGCAGGTCATACAATCATTCATTGAGCTTCCCAACGCCGCAGCGTCCATAGCCACGATAGCATCAAAGCAGTCCTTGCCGGTTTGTCCAAGTCTGCGGATCCATTCCGGGTCAAGGTTCTTGCTCTCCAATGGGGTATAACCAATCGGACGTTGGGCGACCGGGATCATATGGATGACTTTATTCAGCCAGGAAGCAACTGCCGGATCGGTGTTGGACTTGACATGTACCGGGAAGTAGCCTCCCTCGTACTCATAGTCATAGTCAAGACGACTCACCCCGGGATAGAGTATGCCCGCCATATCCTGAGAGCCGGAAGGGGCTGCCTGCCCTTCGTTCTCCGCCCGGTACAGTTCCCGTACCAGTTCGGCAGGATCACGATCCGGGACTCGGCCATCCCAGAGTTTCATCGCGACTTCGCGGGTACTGGTACCCATACCACATCGATCCATAAAACGCATGGAGGGATGGATAGCAACCACCACCATCGAACCGGGGGGAGTGGGATTGTGCCGGGAAATAAACGGTTGATCGATCCAACCACCGGCAAAGGCCATGCGGTAGGGTATTTGCCCAATCACACTCGTGATGTCGGTTTGAATTGTCGCTTTCACTGGCTTCTCTCGTTTACTAAGGGTTTAGCCATGATCTACAGATTCGCCTGCCGGAGTAGGTTTACCTGCTCTACGGTCGGCATACTGCGTCTCGATCCAGGCATAGGTTTTGGCGATGCCCTCACTTAACGGCGTGTCGGGTTCCCACCCGAGTACCTGCTGAATAAAGGTGTTATCGCTGTTGCGCCCGGCAACGCCGCGCGGCGCGTCAAGGTCGTAATGGCGCTCCAGGGTGATCCCGCCTACCTTTTCGATCTCGCTGACCAGCGCATTGATCGAGAACAGTTCGTTGGAACCCAGATTGATCGGGGTGGCGATCAACTCATCGCAGTGCATGATCATGTCGATGCCCTTCACACAGTCATCGATATACATGAAGCTGCGTGTCTGTTCGCCATCACCCCAAATGACGATCTCGTGATTGCCGCTTTCTTTGGCTTCGATCACTTTGCGGCTTAATGCGGCGGGTGCTTTTTCACGACCGCCGTCCCAGGTGCCGTTGGGACCGTAGACATTATGGAAGCGAGCGATAGCCGTTTTCATATTCCGCTCGGCTGCATATTCCTGGCAGAACATTTCAGATATCAACTTTTCCCAGCCGTAGCCGCGCTCGGCCATCGCAGGGTAAGCATCCGATTCCTTCAAGGCGCGGACATGAGGGTCTTTCTGTAGATCGGTGTTATACGCACAGGCAGATGAAGAGAAGAAGTAACGGTCAACGCCTGCCCGGTAAGAGGCTTCAATCATATGCGTATTGATCAGTACACTGCGCAGGCATTCGACACGGAAATTCTCGATGAAACCCATGCCGCCCATATCAGCCGCCAGGTTGTATACTTCGACTGCACCTTCTACGGCACGGACACAGTTCTCACGGTAGCTTAAATCCAGGCAGAGACTTTCGACGCCGGGGGTACGTTGATACCACTTGGGCAGCGGCTTTTTATCAATGGCTCGGATATTGGTGAAGCCCTGGTCATGGAAGTAACGTACCAACGATCCGCCAATAAAACCGCCAGCACCACCTACGACGATCAGGTCGTCTTTATTACGCATTGTTGCGGCAGTTGGGTTTTCTGACATGATTGGATATGCCTCCTACATAGTTAGTTATATTAAACGGTCAAAATAGAACCGGGTAATTTAGAACATGTTACGCGTACCATATCATGCTAAAAAAACACCAGATGCCTGAAAAGGATTGATCCAGCGGTCTGGTAACAACACCATCTACCTCTCACATCATCCGCACATTAGGATCAGGACTTCTATACTATACCATGTGACGGATACCTTACACTGCATCGCCTGGGCTATCATTTTGCAGGATGGTATGTTGTCTTTTTAGCCAGCAATAATGGACAAGTAAATATGATACGCATACCATACTACACCACGAGTTTTTTGTTGTCAAGAATGTTTACAAAAACGCAGGGCTTTATCATTCTTCACAATCCGAGCGTATTCCCGGCGCTGAAGCTGCCAGAGTCTGATGGTAAGCCATCAGGCTAAAGATGCATAGGTCGAGTGGCGGCGGCATGCGAGACGAGATGGGCGACCACAAGGGTCGCCCCTACCGCCGATTTCGTTGTAAAACAGCAGCCGGAAATGGCGACAGGCAGAACAGAAAGTTCGAAAACCAAGAATGATAAAGCCCTGACAAAAACGGGTTTGTTTCAAGTTGGTGGGTATATACCAAAACCCCCTCCGACCTCCGACCACCTCCCCCTTTGCAAAGGGGGAGGAAAGACCGAGCGTCGACCGAGGGTCGGAGCGAGGTCAGGTGGGGGTTCACCCACTGAACTGAAACAGACCCTACAAAAACATGCGAGATTTCCATATAGCTGCCAGCGTCTCCGGCCCGTGCTACCCGAGGGCGCAACCCTGAATTTTTATAGAGGCTATTGACAGGTCCTCAAAATCTATGATAGCATGGTATGCATGTCATGGTACCCATAACATATCGGGCTGTAACGCCCTCCTGGATGCCTTCTTCTGCCTTTATTGCTATTATCGCTCACTATTTTTTGAGGCTTCATGGCAACTATTCGGGATGTTGCAAAAAAAGCGGGTGTGGCTCCCATTACCGTATCACGGGTGGTCAATAATTCGGGTTACGTCAGCGATAAAACCCGCCAGCATGTAGAAAAGGCCATTCAGGAATTGGGATATATCCCCAATATGCTGGGTCCCAGTTTGCGTTTTAAGCAGACGAACACGCTTGCGTTGATTCTAACCGACATAACCAACCCCTTCTGGACGACCGTTGCTCGCGGCGCGGAAGATGCAGCCAATGAGAGCCAGTACAACCTGATTCTGTGCAATACCGATGAATCCGAAGAGAAGCAGGAACAGTACACTCAAATGCTGCTCAGGCGTCAAACGGATGGCATTTTGCTGGTGCCTGCTTCCAGCACTCCACAGGCGGTTGAACTGCTTCAGAGACAAAAAGTTCCTACTGTTATTCTCGACCGCAGCATACCCGGTGTTGAAGTTGATGAAGTGCGTTCCGACTCAGAGGAAGGCGCTTACCAGGCTACCCGCCACTTGGTTGAGATGGGGCATCATCATATCGCCCTGCTCACTGGCCCTGAGTATGTATCAACAGCCAAAGACCGTGCGGAGGGCTTCTGCCGGGCATTAAACGAGTCTCATCTGGGCTGCCCGCCAGAATTCATCCAGTGGGGCAAGTTCACCCAGGAATCAGGTTACAAGGCGACTAAACGCCTGCTACAATTCGATCCCAGGCCAACGGCCCTGGTCGCCGGCAATAACTTCATTGCGATTGGCGCAATGACCGCCTTAAACGAAGCAGGCTGCCGCGTCCCGGAAGATATGGCTATTGTTGCTTTTGACGATCTACCCGCCGCGTTGACCATTGAGCCGTTCTTCACGACGGTCGTTCAGCCTGCCTATGAAATGGGTTTCCAGGCGACCAAACTGCTGATTTCCCGGTTAACCGGAGAACATGAAGAGGGCTGCACCAAGATCATACTTTTGCCCGAACTGGTTATCAGGCGCTCAACCGGCGCATAGGAAAGGCCAGATGATGAACAGGCTATCGTTTTTAGCATGAACGCAGCCCCATTTTTTCGCCCGACGTGGTACGCGTACCATGTCGCTGTGGCAGGGCGATAATAAATGAAGCGGAGCTATCACAATGCACCGAGATGATATCTTTGATGCAATTCTGACCGGTAATGCTAAACAATGCATCCCTGGTATCGAGAGTTTATCCCTGGAGCCGAATATTCTATTTTCTAATCATCGAACCACATTGTAAAGATTTGGAGATAAGGAGCTATACCACAATGCCGCTGTGCTGGAGTTTGTACACATGGATATAAGAGACCCTTCACCAGCCCAAGAGGTAATTCTCGAGGTCGAGAACGTTTCCAAGAGCTTTCCGGGTGTGAAGGCACTTGATAACGTCTCATTCGACCTTCGCAAGGGTGAGGTGCATGCTCTGGTCGGCGAGAACGGGGCAGGTAAGTCAACGCTCATGAAAATCCTTAGCGGGGTTTACCAGGCCGACGAGGGAACAATCCGCTACAAGGGAG
>DAOUES010000414.1:0-8102 GCA_034430335.1 Anaerolineae bacterium
AGCGATTTCCTGACCGACGAACCCGACGTGCAGGTCGGCGATTGGATCACGCTCACCGTCGACGGTGACGATACCCTCTGGCAGGTGGTCGGGACGATCACCACCCAGTACAACCCGTCGGGAACCGTCTATACCACCGGTGAGGCGCTTGGCCGCCGGTTGAATCTCGCCGGTTATGCCAACCAGGTTGCCATCCGGCTGGCCGACGGCAGCCCGGAAGCCCAGAAGCGGATCGCTCCGCTGGTCGAGGAGCGCTTCAAGAATGCCGGGATGCTGGTCGGGCGGACGACTGCCGTCAGCGATTTCGTCGCGAGTTTCGAGGCGCGCTTCAACCTGCTGACCGTCTTCATGCTCATGATGGCCTTCCTGCTTGCCATCGTCGGCGGGTTTGGGCTGGCCGGTATGATGGGTCTCAACGTTTTAGAGCGTGTCCGCGAGATCGGCGTGATCCGCGCCATCGGTGCCAGCGACCGCCAGGTGCGGCGGATCATTCTTGCAGAAGGGATCGTCGTCGGCCTGATCAGTTGGGTGCTGGCTTTCGTGCTCTCGTTCCCCTTGAGCAAGGTTCTCAGCGACGGGGTAGGGCTGGCCTTCGCCAACGAGCCGCTGACTTTCAGCTTCTCCTATGGGGGTGGGGCGCTCTGGTTGGGCTTTGCCCTGCTGATCGCAATCGTCGCCAGCTACATCCCGGCGCGGGGCGCGTCACGCCTCAGCGTCCGCGAGACGCTGGTCTACGAATAGTGATCTATTGCGGAAGGCGCTGCAAAACGCGCTCAGGAAATTGCTCAGTTCTTCGTGGCTTTGTACAATCGTCTCAAGCATGGCTCTCTGGTCCATGGATTTGTGTTTGACGATCCGTATCCTGACAGAGAACCATGCTTTTCGTCTATTCAACTGTGAAAGTGCATGACTAAATGGCCGGAGGCTTCGTGTATAGTAGCGATCTCCTCTTCGATCTGGCGGTGTAGAGACATAAGGCGACACCCAACCCCAAAAATTGTGTTACAAAACACCCCATTGCTCCAAAACATGGACGTTTTTGCGCAGCAAAAACTCCTATTAACCAACCGCAGGTTGGTTAACGACACCCAGCCCCAAATTCCGCGTTACAAAACGCCCCTTTCTCCAGGGCATGGAGGTTTTTGCTCCGCTGTTAACCAACCACAGGTTGGTTGTCAATCAACCTTCGGCAGATTGACAATCTACCCCCCGCCGCGTTAAGATACCGCCCGTTATTTGTGCGTACCGCACACAACTAAAAAAGAACCACTGAGGAGTTCCCCGTGAACCTATTCCTGATCATCTGGGGGGCGGCGACAGTTGTCGGGCTGGTCCTGCTGATTGTCCTGCGCCCCGATCACCACTTGAGCTGGCTGGTGATTATCGCCTCGCTGACCGCTTTTGCGGTCTGGGTCAGCCTGCCGGGTAACCCCGGCATTCGTATTGACCTCAACAACGATGGCGTGTACGGCATCGACCGTGAACTTGTATTCCGGGAGGGTCTTGACCTCGCAGGCGGCGTAAAAATCCTTCTCCAGGCCGACCTGCCGGAGAATGAAGCCCCACCGGCAGGTTCGATGGACGAAGTACGGCGCATCGTCGAAAGCCGCATCGACAGCCTGGGCGCGCTCGAACCGACCGTCCAGCTTCAAGGTGAGCGGCGGCTGATCATCGAGCTTCCCGGCTACGAAGACCCTGAAGGAGCCACTTCGCTGATCAAAGAAACCGCGCTGCTTGAGTTCGTCGAAGTCCCTGAGCCGCTCCTGGCAGGCACGCCGATCCTCACCAGCTACGCGATGGAACGCTCCGGCGGCGAACCCGAAGCCACCGATTTAGAAGCCACCGAAGAAGCCGGTGTCGGCCTCGATGCTCCCGCTCTCGACGAGACCGACAATACGGTCTACCAGACGGTGATGACCGGCGAAATCCTGGAAAACGCCACCGTCCAATCCAGCCAGACAACCGGTGAAATAATGGTTGCTTTCCAGCTTACCCCGGAAGGCGACACCCAGTTTGCCGATTACACCACCGCGCACGTGGGCGACTACCTGGCGATTGTGCTCGACGGCGTGGTGCTGTCTTCCCCACGCATCCAAACGGCGATCACCGGCGGATCGGGCGTGATTACCGGCGAATTCAGCCTCGAAGAGGCCACCCGGCTGGCAACTCAGCTTCGCTACGGTGCACTTCCCATCCCCCTCAGTGTCGAATCGACCAGCACGGTCGGCCCTACCCTGGGCCAGATTTCGGTCGAGCAGAGCATCCGGGCGGGGATCATCGGCATCGGCGTGATTTTGCTCTTCATGCTGATTTATTACCGCGTGCCGGGCATTTCGGCGGCGCTGGCGCTGCTGGTCTTCACCACGCTCAACATGATGGTCTTCAAGCTGGTGCCGGTCACGATGACCCTCCCGGCGATCACCGGCTTCCTGATCTCGGTCGGTACGGCGGTCGACGGCAACATCCTGATCTTCGAGCGCCTGAAAGAAGAGGTGCGGGGCGGTAAGCGGATCACACGGGCAGTCGAAGTCGGCTTCGACCGTGCCTGGACATCGATCCGCGACTCGAACCTCTCGACGTTGATCATCTGCGTGGTGCTGTACGGGTTCGGAACAAGCTTCGGCGCAGCAGCGGTGCGCGGCTTCGCGATTACGCTCGCGCTGGGGTTGATCATCAACCTGTTCACGGCAGTCACCGTCACGCGCACGTTCCTGTACTACATCATGCTGCCGCTTTCGGACGATATGCTCGACAAGCGGCGCTGGCTGCTCGGACTCTAGGGAGGCCGCCATGTTCTCAAATTTTGTTCAACGACGACGCCTGTACTACCTGATTTCGGCAATCGTGATCATTCCCGGCGTCATCGCGATGATTTACTCGACGATCACTTTCGGCAGCCCGGTGCGCCTGAGCATCGACTTTCGAGGCGGCAGCCTGTACGTGGTGCAGTTCGAAGACACCGCCACCGAGACGGGAATCCGTGATGTGTATACCGAGTTCGGGCAGGACGACCCGGTGATCCAGCAGTTGGGCGAGCCGGAAGACAACCGCTGGCAAATTCGGGCCGGTGCGCTGACTGCCGAGGAGCAGGCCGCGCTGAAACAGGCCCTGATCGACCAGGTTGCCCCCATCGACAACAACCAGTCGACGCTCGACGTGGTTTCGCCGACCATCGGCGGTGAAGTGACCCGCGCGGCGTTCTTCGCCGTGCTTGCCGCCGCAATCGTCATCCTCGGTTTCATCTGGTTCGCGTTCCGGTCGGTGCCGAATGCCCCGCGCTACGGCGCGTGCGCCATCGCCGCGATGGTCCACGACGTGCTGGTCACGATGGGGATGATGTCGATCCTGGGCATTTTCTTCGGCTGGGAGGTCGACGCGCTGTTCCTGACCGCCGTGCTGACCGTCGTCGGCTACTCGGTGCAGGACAGCATCGTGGTGTTCGACCGCATCCGCGAGAACCTGCCGCGCTATCGCATGGAAGAGTACGACATGGTCGTCAACCGGTCGGTGCTGGAGACGATCCACCGGTCGCTGGCGACCCAGCTCAACGCGATCTTCGTGATGGTCGCCATCCTGCTCTTCGGCGGGGAGACGATCCGGCAGTTCATCGCCATCCTCCTGATCGGTCTGGTGAGCGGGACGTACTCCTCGATCTTCACGGCGGTGCCGCTGCTGGTCAGTTGGGAAAAGGGCGACCTGAGCTTCCGCAAAAAGGCCGCCGCCTAGATCACCGGCAGCGTGTCATATATAATCAGGGCGCACCCGAAAGAGTGCGCCTTTTCTATTGCTCTCAAGCAAAGGATTGAACAGGCATGCAAACCCGTAAACTCGGATTCAGCGACCTGCACCTGACGACGGTCGGGCTGGGCACGTGGGCCATCGGCGGACCCTGGCAGTGGGGCTGGGGGCCGCAGGACGACCGGGAGTCGATCAGGACGATCCAGGAGGCGATTGATCTCGGTATCAACTGGATCGACACCGCCCCGGCCTACGGAGTCGGGCACTCCGAGGAGATCGTCGGCAGGGCCATCGAAGGGCGGCGCGGCGAGGTGATCGTCGCTACCAAGTGCGGGATCGTGGGCAACCCGGACAAACCCGGCACGACTATGAGGATTCTCGACGCCGACAGCATTCTCCACGAGGTGGACAACAGCCTGCGCCGCCTGAACGTCGAGGTGATCGACCTGTACCAGATTCACTGGCCGATCCCCGACGAGCAGATCGAAGAAGCGTGGGGGGCAATGGCTGAACTGGTGAAAGCGGGCAAGGTGCGTTACATCGGCGTCTCGAATTTTAGCGTGTCGCAGCTCGAACGCATCCAGCCGATCCACCCGGTGACATCGCTCCAGCCGCCATACAGCATGATTCGCCGCGAGATCGAGGACGACCTGGTCGATTACTGCGCGGCGAACGAAATCGGCATGGTGGTCTACAGCCCGATGCAGGCCGGGCTGTTGACCGGCAAGTTCAGCCAGGAGCGGCTCGACAACCTGCCCCCCGGCGACTGGCGTCGGACGAATGACCAGTTCAAAGAGCCAAGATTCAGCGCAACCCTGGCGCTGGTCGAAAAGCTGCGGCCCATCGCCGAACGAAACGGCAGGACGCTCGCCCAACTTTCCATCGCCTGGACGCTGCGTCTCCCGGCGATCACCTCGGCGATTGTCGGCGCGCGGCGGCCCGGCCAGATCGTCGAAACGGCCAAAGCAAGCGACTGGAGCCTCTCGGCGGAAGACATGGCCGAGATCGACGCACTGCTGGACTGGCACACAGCCCAGGTAAGCTAAAATCCCCCATATTACAATCAGTTTACAAGAGAGCCTGCCGGGTGGCCGGTACGCTCTCTTTTTGTTCCTTCTGTGATATGCTGGAATCGCGGCAATCCGGTAACGATCAAAGAGTGTTCGATGAGAATCCATCACCTTGACTGCGGGCCGCTGCACCCGTTCGGGACGCGGCCCATCAACGGGACAGGCGGGTTTCTACGGCGGGGACACGGCGTGGTTCACTGCCTGCTCGTCGATACCGGCGCAGGGCTGGTTCTGGTCGATACCGGCTGGGGAATCGGCGACTGCGAGCGCCCATCGTTGATCGTGCGGGCATTCATGGCGGTGCTGGGCACACGCCGCGATCCGGCCATCACCGCCCGCAGGCAGATCGAAGGGCTGGGCCGCGATCCGGGGAACGTGGAACACATCGTCATGACCCACCTGCATCTTGACCACGCAGGCGGGCTGCCCGACTTCCCCCAGGCGAAAGTCCACACGCTGCAAGCGGAGATCGACGCGGCGGCGCACCCGGCATCGATCGTCGAGCGCTGGTCGTACCGGCCCGAACATTTCGCACACGGCCCCGACTGGGTGGGTTACCCGATGGAGGGCGACGAGTGGTTCGGGATGGCCTGCCCGCCGCCGGTCGAGATCGGCGGGGTGACCTTCCGGCTGATCCCGCTGGTGGGGCACACGCGCGGCCACGCGATGGTGGCGATCAAACTCGGCGATGATCGCTGGCTGCTGCACTGCGGCGATGGCTACGGCTACCATGGAACCATCTACGATCCGCCAAAGCTGCCGCCCGGCGGCAAAATCGTGAAGGTATTATTCGGCATGATCCAGACCACGCGGGCGATCTATGTTTCCAGCGACAGGCTGAAGGCGTTCAAGCAAGAGGTAGGCGACCAGGTCGAGATGATCTGCTCGCACGATATTGTCGATTTCGAGCGGATGAAGGGCTGATTTACCGGGTAAGGATTGTGTTATGCGCGCATTACTATACAACAAAGTGCTTCGATACGAGGCTGAGTACCCGACGCCGGGGGTCCCGGAGGGGTACGCGCTGGTGCGCGTACTGAAAGCCGGGGTCTGCAACACCGACCTCGAGCTGGTGAAGGGCTACATGGGCTTTTCGGGGGTGCTGGGCCACGAATTCGTGGGTGTGGCGGAAGGCGGCGAGTTCGACGGCCAGCGGGTGGCGGGCGAGATCAACCTGGCCTGCGGCGAATGTCCCACCTGCCGGGCGGGAATGCCCACCCAGTGCCCGAACCGCAAGACGCTGGGCATCGACCGGCACGACGGGGCCTTCGCCGATTACCTGACGCTGCCCGTCGAGAACCTGCACCCGCTGCCCGATTCGGTTTCCGACGACGCGGCGACGTTCGTCGAGCCGCTGGCGGCGGCGCTGCAAACGCTGCACCTGACGCACGTCAGCCCGCACGACCGGGTGGCGCTGATCGGGACGGGCAAGCTGGGCTTGTTGACCGCGCAGGTGATCGCATTGACCGGCTGCGACCTGACCGCGATCAGCCGCCACGACCGGCAGATCGACCTGCTGCGCGGCTGGGGGATCGACACGGCATCACTGGGCGAAATCGAGGCGCGGAGCGCCGATATCGTGGTCGACTGCACGGGGAACGAGCAGGGATTCGCCGAAGCGCTCAAACTGGTCAGACCGCGCGGGGTGATCCACCTGAAAAGCACCTATCACGGTCTGCCTAAAGCCGACCTGACGCGGGCGGTGGTCGACGAGGTGCAGATACATACCTCGCGCTGCGGCCCGTTCGACGCGGCGATCCGCCTGATGGCGAAGGGCGTGGTCGATGTCGAATCGCTGATCGACGCCCGCTACCCGCTCGAAGAGAGCATGGAGGCGATGGCGAAGGCGTCGGAGCGGGGTGTGTTGAAGGTGCTGCTGGAGATCGGCTGATCGCATCTCCCACCGATTGGGGTTCCTATCCGGGCTGCGCTCGATTACAATGAGTGCAGCCTGATTGATTCTCCTGATCGAAACGAGGTGTGCGATGAAAAGCGGCATTTGCCCCAAGTGTGGATCGAGCGAAGTCTACTCCGGTGCCAGCCTGCCTCCATTCGCCAAGATGGGCAGCAACTGGGCGAACACGATCCCGGTGACGATGTGGACATTGGCACCGCTCGACAACTACATCTGTGCGAACTGTGGCTTCATGGAGAGCTACGTCGCCGATCCGGTCAAGCGGGCGATGATTGCCCGGAAGTGGCCGCGCAGCGGGGAGATCGAGGAGATCGCCGCGCCGGTTGCAGCGGGCGATGGGAACTGCCCCGTCTGCGGGAACGCGGTGAAGAAGGGCTGGAAAGCCTGCCCGTACTGCGGCCAGCCGCTGGTGTGACCGGAGGGCTGCTTTTACAACCCCCTCTGACCGACTGCGTCGGCCCATCGTTAATCAGACAAAGTCTGATTACTGGGAGTTTTGACTACGTCAAAACATCCATTCCCCTGATGACGAACCAAAGGTTCGCCATCTCCCCGACCCCACCCCCTTCGTCCGACCTTCGGTCGGCCACTTCCCCCTTACAGGGGGCAGAAGGGGGCGATCAGAGTTGGCTTTATTTGATTGTGACAGCTTACTCCCCGATCCCGGTGGTGATCTGCTCCCAGCAGGCTTTGTGATCGCCTTCCAACGTTACGTCGATCTTCTCCAGGGCGTCACCCATCATCAGCCGCAGGATGGCACCGGTCAGCGCCACCAGCGGCGCGTCGCCGTTTTCTTTCGCCAGCGCGTTGATCTGCTGCACGCCTTCGAACCAGTCTTCTTTTCTGTCCAGCTTACCCGTCATCACGACGATGGTGTTATGGGCCAGAAGGTCGAACAGGTCGGGCTGCTCATCAAGGGCAGCAAAGGCCGCCTCGACGCCATCCTCGCAGCAGGCCCGCAGCAGGTCGCGGTGAGCAGTCAGCAGGCGGGCGATCCGATCTTCGCCGCCGTTTTCTGCATCCCGAATGATGGCCGTGAACAGCGCACCGGCTTCTTCGGAGAGTAATTCTGGGTGCATGTCGAGATATTCCCGTGCAGCGTTCCAGTCTTCGGTATTGACGAACCCGGCGATTGTTTCCATCAAAGACTCGCCATCAAATTGTCGCCCGTCAGACATGTTTCTTTTCTCCTGACTGATGAGGGAAATACGAACAGGGATCGCTCAGGGGGTATCGCCAAACAGCCGCTCGAAGCCGGTGTAGGGGGCCAGCGGCACAAGGGTGAAGGTGATCAGGCCCGCCTGCACCATCGGCAGCGAGGCGAGCGCCTGCTGCGCTGTGGTGCGGTCGGCGGCTTCGAGGATCAGGACGGCGGTGTG
>DAOUES010000415.1:0-20220 GCA_034430335.1 Anaerolineae bacterium
ACCCTCATCGGCGACTTCCGGCTTGAACCAGCCGTTTTCCCGCCACCATTTGTACAGCCGCTCCTCGGTGGATTCGAAATCATAGGTCTTGGGCATTTCTTGCGTATTGCCGCTCATTTCCCCTCGCTTATAGATTACGACCCTGTCACAACAAACAAAAAACCCCTTCGCCTTAAAGGACGAAAGGGGTAAGCTTTCGTGGTACCACCTTGCTTCCGATCAGCTAATCCGACCGGCTCTCTCGGCGCGATAACGGGCGCAACCCGAAATGCACCTACTGGCTGTGCAGTTTTCAGCGCATTGGCTCCTGAGCGACCTTCGGCGGGTGGTTCAGCGGGGGCTTTCAGCCTGTGGCCCGACCTTCTCTACCTGATACCTGCGGGTTCATCGAAACCGCCGCCTACTCCTCTCAGTCATCGCCTGTTTGAGTATGGCTCTTGGGCAGAAGTCTATCATACTGCTCCGTGCAGTGTCAATAGACTCATAAAATCCATTGACCCGGCTGCCGTGATCTGCTATAATCATGATAGAACGCAAGTTCCAAACATTAGAGCCAGCCGGAGGAAACGAAAAGGATGAAGACCGGAATGTTATGGTTCGATAATCACAGCCAGCATGACCTCGAAACGAAGCTTCGCCGGGCGATCATTTACTATGAGAACAAGTATGGCAGTCGCCCGACCATGTGCCACGTTCACCCGTCGATGCTCGTTGAGCGGCAGCCAGAGATCGCCGGGGTAGCGATAGAACCTTCGAACCTGGTGCTGCCTCACCATTTCTGGCTGGGGCAGGGCGAGGATGTCAAGAAGCTCACAGCGGCTTGAGTTACCCCGATTTATGATCGAAATCGTCCCGGCAGGTTCGTTCTTGTACCTATCCGAAATGAACGAAGTAAATTTGCGGATAGGTGTTAGCTACGCTGTCTGACCATCTCGAACAGCAGGATGCTGGATGCCATCGCCACATTCAGCGATTCCATCTGGCCGGGCATCGGGATGGTGACATAGGCATGGGCCAGTTCGACTGCTTCCTGGCTGGCTCCATGCGCCTCATCGCTGACAATCAGCGCACAGGGCTGCGTCCAATCGATCTGATAGTAGGGCGACCCGTTTTTTATATCGGCCAGGAAGATTGCCTTATCCTCCATCCGGCTGGCGATCCCCTGCCAGCTCAACGCCTGCACCGGCAGCCGGAAATGAGCGCCCATCGCGCTGCGAACGACTTTTGGGTTGGTCAGATCGACCGTGCCGCTGGTGATCATCATGAGCGGAACTCCCGCCGATGCCGCCGCCCGCATGATCGTTCCCATGTTGCCGGGGTTCGATACGCCGTCGATGATCAATGCAAACGTGTAGTCTTCTGGAATTTCCAACTGGGGAGGGGGCAGAGTGACCAGTATTCCCTGCGGAGTCTGGGTGTCGCTCATTGCCTGCATGACCGGTTCGTCGACCGAAAGCAGCATTCCCCGCCGGTCGCTCACCGCATCAAGGACGGCGCGGCCTTCCTCGCTGGCTCCATACTCCTCGGTGTAAAACACTTCGGAAATAGGAACCCCGGCTTCCATAACCTCGCGAACCAACCGAGTCCCCTCGATCACAAAAAGCCCCGCCTTGCGGCGGGCATTTCGCCGGGCTTGCAGTCCAATGACCTTTTTTACACGTTCGTTGCTCAGGCTGGTAATCATTGCCGTAGTGTAGCATAGTCGGGGTGCATCCCCCAAAAGCCCAGATGTCATAGTTCAGCGAAAATGTCACCTTATGGACAAGGTGACAATGACCAGGAAAGAATTGAAGAGGGTCGACGTGATAGTTCGACCGCTGACTATCTTTGCAGATTTTACAATTCTGTACCTACGTCGAAGTAGTCGTCACCCACCGCTCAGGCGCAAAAACACAAAAAGTGCAAAGATGGAACTATTCTATTCAGGTCGTGAAGCAAAAAAGAAACCATCATCGACAGCAATGATGGTCCACCTGTTCAGCGATATTTAGAGAAGGGAAAGTGCCCCAAGCAGGATTCGAACCTGCAACCTACGGTTTCGAAGACCGGCACTCTATCCATTGAGCTATTGGGGCAAATCGACTGTGTTATCTGGCGACAATCATAGCATTTACCGGGCTGTGCGACAAAAATCCCGGCTGTCATTCATCCAGCATATCGCGGCGTCCGTCAAGCGCCCCGGAGAGTGTGATGCTGTCCGCGTATTCGAGGTCACCGCCGACCGGCAGCCCGCGCGCCAGCCTCGTCAGGCGCAGCTTACCCTTCAACCGCTGGTGGATATACATCGCGGTCGCGTCGCCTTCCAGCCCGACGTTGGTGGCGATGATCGCCTCGCGCACCGGGGAGGTTTCGACCCGGTGGATCAGTTCGGCGATGCGCAGGTTTTCGGGGCCGATCCCCTCCATCGGGTTGATCGCACCGTGCAGCACGTGGTAGCGCCCGTTGAAGCTGCCTGTGCGCTCGATGGCGATCACGTCGAGCGGCTCTTCGACCACGCAGATCAACCCCGGATCGCGGGATTCATCGGCACAGATCGGGCAGGGGTCTTTTTCGGTGATGTTGAAGCAGATCGAGCAGAACCGCGTCGATGCCTTCAGATCGCGCAGCGCCTCGGAGAGGGCCAGCGCATGCTCGTCGGCGGCACGCAGCAGGTAATAGGTCAGCCGGGCAGCGGTCTTGGGGCCGATGCCGGGCAGTCGTGAAAACTCGTCGATCAGGGTGGTGACCGACAGTGGGATCGCTTTATTGGACATAGTCAAATGTTAGAACATCGGCAGGTTCAACCCGCCGGTCAATCCTTCCAGGCGTTCGGCGGCCATCGTCTGGGACTGTTCAATCGCCTGATTGACCGCCGCGACGAGCATGTCTTGCAGCATTTCGACATCGTCAGGGTCGACGATCTCCGGCTTCAACCGGATTTCCTTGATGCGTTGATTCCCGGTGATCACCACCGATACCATCCCCCCACCGGCGGAGACATCCAGGGTTTCGTCGGCGAGCGCTTCCTGCTCTTTGAGCATATCTTCCTGCATTTTCTGGATTTGCTTTGCCATACCTGCCATGCCCCCGGAGGGCTGCCTGGGCACGTAGCTTCGACCTTTGCCTTTCTTGCTCAAGTTCCTACTCCTCGTTGTTCTCAATACTTTGCACGCTGCCGCCGAGTTCGTCGACGGCAAACGATACCAGGCTGTCGTTGGCAAGCAGTTCGTCGACCTGCCTCGTCCGTTGATCGGTTTGAGAGGTCCGCCTGCTGGCCCGGATCGTCAACGGTTGGTTGTATACCTTCGCCAGCACCGCCTCGATGATATGGCGATTCTCGTCGCCTTCGAGCTTGTCACGCAGAAGCTCGCTGGGCATCTGGTAGAGGATCACACGGCCCTCAATGCCGATCAGCTTCCCCGATTTTAGCAGCGCCTCGACTGCCAAATCCATCTGGCGGGCCATTCGCAGCACCTGCTGCCATTGGGCGTGAACTTCTGAGAGCGAGATTGCCGGTTCGGCGAGCGGTTCGGTCGATTCTACTTGAACAGCAGGAGCTTCCTGCGCCTGCGGCGGCTCTTCGGCCTGGGCGGGTGTCTGTTTGGCCGGTTTGACCGGGGCCGTCCGAACGACCTGTACCGGCGGCGCTTCGGGAACCTCGTAGAGATCGTCGATACACTGGATAAAGGCCATCTCCAGCGGAAGCTGCGGCTGCCAGCCGGCGCGCGAATCGGCGGCGGCCTCTTTGAAGTGATCGAGGGCGGTGAGCAGTTGTCGGCGCGGATACTGTTCCGCGTGGGTGGCGACGTAAGCCATATCGTCCGGCATGATCTCGGCCTCGACCAGTTCTGTCCCGCCCGTCTGGGCAAGCATCACGTAGCGCAGATACTTGATCATCTGGTTGGCGAACTGGCGAACGTCGGCTCCCTGGTTCATGGCGATGTGGATCGTCTCCAACCCGGCAGCGGTGTCTCCCGCCACGATTGCGTCGACCAGTGCCCGGATCGACTGTTCGTCGGCTGTCCCCAGAATGGATTGGGCGAGTTCGAGCGTCAGCGGCTGGCTGAGATCGCCGATCAACTGGTCGAGCAGGCTGATCGCGTCACGCATCGAGCCGGTGGCCTGCCGCGCGATCAATTCCAGGGCGGCCTCCTCGAACTCGACTCCCTCGTACTCCAGGATGACGCCGAGGTGATGCGCGATTTCGGCCAGGGTCAGCCGCCGGAAATCAAAACGCTGGCAGCGCGACTTGATCGTCTGCGGCACCTTGTGAAATTCGGTCGTCGCCAGGATGAAGATCGCGTGTTCGGGCGGTTCCTCGATTGTTTTCAGCAGCGCATCGAACGCCGCTCCCGAAAAACGGTGAACCTCGTCAATGATGTAGACTTTGTAGCGCCCCTCGTTGGGAGAAAAGGCAACCCGGTCGCGCAGCTCGCGGACATCGTCCACCCCGGTATGTGAGGCGGCGTCGATTTCGATCAGGTCTAAGAAGCGTCCTTCGTTGACGGCCACGCAGTATTGGCACTCATTGCAGGGCCGGGTGGCAATCTCGTCGGCGAGGCAGTTGACGGCTTTGGCGAGCAGCCGGGCCATTGTCGTCTTGCCGGTTCCACGCGGCCCGGAGAATAGATAGGCGTGCCCAACCCGCTCGCTTTGGAGCGCATTTCGAAGGGTGTAGGTTACGTGTTCCTGCCCGACGACCTCGTCAAAGGTCATTGGCCGCCATTTCAGGTAAAGGGCCTGCGAAGGCATGGGTGGCTGCTCCTGGGAGTGACTCGAATGCGGCTGTGGTGCGAGTTTATCATCCGGCTGGTATCCATGCAAACCACTGCGCCGCCGATGCAATCCGCCGGAAAATTTTTAAAGTGCGCCCGCCGGGGATATACTTAGATGCAAAATATTTAAACATTAAATAGGGGGTTATGGTGAGCACCTATCATTTAGCATTATTGAACAGAAGGCTGGTTCGCGGCCTGATGCTGAACGGCTTTCTTATCGTGATCCTGTTGTTTACGGCATGTACGCAGCCTGCTACTGCAGAACCGGTGGCCGATACCGGAGATGAAAGCCCCACGCAGAGTGCGGAACCGGTCGAAGCTGTCGAGGATGAAGCCGCGCCGCAAAGCGACGAGCAGGCGGAGACCGGCGGCGGAGAACCGGCATCGGATGCGCTCTTCACCATCCAGGCACCTGACGATCTTCGGCCCGCATTGACTGCCTTGTACGGGGCTGCTCACGATGGCGAACTGCCAGCGTTCTCCGCAGAGGGTGATCTGATGGCGGTCGAGTCACCTGATCTTCTATCCATGTATGATTTCGACCGGGTGTTTTACTACCTGCCGGGTATCGCGCTGGTTCAGTCTTCCGACAGCCGGGCGGCGTCAGAATTCGCCGAATTTGCCACCTCGCCCGATGGTCAGCAGGCATTGGTCGACAAGGGGCTGCTGCCATCGGTCATCACCGTGACCGATCAGGCAGGCAATACAGTCGAGATTCCGCAGCCGGTGCGCCGCGTCATCAATGCTTATGGACCGTCGGTGTATTATCTCTACACAGTGGGGGCCGAATCACAGATCGTTTCGGCCAACTACCTGGGGGCAAAGACCGTCGATTCTCCCGGCGGGCAGACGATGGCGCTCATCGACCCGCGCTACCCGGAGATCGTGAGCGACACGGTTACGGCTAACGAGGCCAGTGTAGAAGATATTGCCGCGCTTACCCCGGATGTCGTCTTTACCAGCCCGGAATCGCCCTGGATCGATGCGGTGAGCGAGCTGGGAATCCCGGTCTTTCTATACGACGCGGAGACGCCGGAGGAAATCAAGCAGGCGGCGCTGACAACCGGCGAGATATTCGGGCCACAGGCTCTGGCCCGCGCCGAAGCGTGGACAGCCTACTACGATTCGATCTTCGAAGCCGTCGTCAGCCAGACGGGTGGCCTCGCACCGGAAGAACGGGTGAAGGTCCTTTTCACCGGGACCGAACCGCTCCGGGTGGCAAGCGGCGACATGTACCAGACGATCCTGATCGACGCCGGGGGCGGTGTGTCAGCCAGCGCCGAGTTGAGCGGGTACTGGAACGACGTCAATCTTGAGCAGGTCGTCGTCTGGAACCCGGACGTGATCCTCGTGCCGCCCTATGGTGGGGCCAGTGTCGAAGCGATCACCGAAAGCCCTGAATGGCAGGTGTTGGAAGCCGTTCAGGAAGGGCGGGTCTACCGTGTCCCGCAGCTTGTCGCTCCCTGGGACACGCCGACCCCCGACTCGGTGCTGGCGGTGGTGTGGATGGCCCAACTGCTCTATCCCGATATCGTCGATCTGAGCTGCGACGCGGAAGCGGAGTATTTCTACCAGACGTTTTACGATTACGATATCTCGCCGGAAGAGATCAGGCGGATGTGCGAACTGCCGTGACGCATCGAAAAGCAGCGCCAGCTACCCGCCTGCAAACACTCGCCTACGTCATCCTGTTGGGGCTGCCTTTGCTGCTGTTCCTTGTCGCGCTGACGCTGGGACGCTATCCCATTTCGCTGGCCGACGTGGTGCGTATCTTCCTGTCGCTGGTTGATCGCTCGCTGGCGGTGGAAATATCCGATACGGCCTACAACCTTGTGCTGCGCGTTCGCCTGCCCCGCACCTTCGTCGCCCTGTTGATCGGGGCCAGCCTGGGGATTACCGGGGCAGGCTTTCAAGGCATCTTCAAAAACCCGCTGGTCGATTCGAACATCCTGGGGGTGACCTCCGGGGCCGGGTTTGGGGCGGCGCTGGCGCTGCTGCTTTCGGCTGAACCCTGGCAGGTGCAGATTTCAGCCTTCGTCTTTGGCCTGATCGCGGTGGCGCTGGCCCTTACAGGCAGCCAGTTATACAAGACAGCGCCGCTGATCGTGCTGACCCTGATGGGGATTCTGATCGGTTCGTTCTTTATGTCGCTCACCTCGCTGATGAAAACCATCGCCGATCCGCTTGACACATTGCCCGCGATCACGTTCTGGCTGCTGGGCGGGCTGACCGGCATCACCTGGAAGGACGTGCCCTGGCTGGCGGCGATCACGCTGGCCGGTTCTGCATACCTGCTGCTGACCCGCTGGCGCTTCAACATTCTCTCATTGGGAGATGAAGAGGCGACGGCGCTGGGAGTTAACCCCAAACGGCTTAAAATTGCGATGGTTGTTTTCTCGACCCTGATGACCGCCGCTGCCGTCGCCGCCGGGGGAGTGATCGGCTGGGTCGGGCTGGTCATTCCCCACGCCGGGCGTATCCTGGTCGGCCCCGATCACAAACGGCTGCTGCCCGCCTCACTGAGTCTGGGAGCTTCGTTTCTACTGGTGATCGACAATATCTCGCGTATCGCTCTTCCCGGTGAGGTTCCCCTGGGTGTTCTGACCGGGCTGGTCGGGGTGCCGCTGTTGATCATTTTGCTGCTTCGCAACCGGACAGGCTGGCAATGAACCTGGAAGCGACCGGGCTGCATTTTGCCTATCACCCTGGGAAACCGGTTCTCAAGGATATTTCGCTGGCGGTGCAGCCTGACCAGATTCTCTATGTGCTTGGGCCGAACGGCTGCGGAAAATCGACGCTGCTCGCCTGCCTGAGCGGAATCCGCAAACCCGCTCAGGGTTCGATCCGGTTGGGTGGTATCGACCTGTTCGGCATTCCCCCGGAAGACCGCGCCAAAAAGATCGGCTTGATCCCCCAGACCCACATTCCTGCGTTCGCCTATACGGTGCGCGAGATGGTGCTGATGGGCCGCGCCCCGCACCTCGGCCTGTTCGATTCGCCGCGCCGCGCCGACTACGAGATCGCGGATCAGGCGCTTGAGAGCGTCCAACTGACACATTTACGGGATCGACCCTACACCGAGTTGAGCGGTGGGGAACGCCAGTTGGTCATGATCGCGCGCGGGCTGGCGCAGCAGTGCCCGATCATGCTGATGGACGAACCCGACGCGCACCTCGACCCCCAAAACCAGCACCGCGTCCTTGAACTGGTCGCCCAGCTTTCCGGGCAGGACGTTTCCTTTGTTATCGCGTCGCATTCGCCAAACAATGCCCTGTTCTATGCCGACCGGGTGCTGCTGATGAAAGAGGGTACATCCCTGGCTTATGGCAAAGCGGCGGACATCCTGACTGAGCCGCTGCTCTCCGCCGCCTACGATCTGGATATGGCGGTGATCGGCGAGCAGGACGAGGAGATCCACATCCCACGGGCGATCATCCCTCGCCGCCCGACCTATTCGCGCATGGAGCCGGGCGACATTGAGCGACCGGGAACGAATCTGGCAAAGGTTTTCGCCGACAGCCGCGAGTCTCCACAGTTGATCATCGTCACCGGGCAGAGCGGGTCGGGGAAAAGTATGTGGTGTAAAGAATTGTCTCTCCGGGCAAGGGAAAAGGGCCTTTCGGTGGGGGGGATACTCTCCCCGGCAGTGTTCCAGAATGGAGAAAAGACCGGTATCGACCTGATCGACCTGTCTGATGGTTCCCGTCGGCGGCTGGCCGAACAGCGGCGGGGCGTATCGAGTCGGGTGACAACCCCCCGCTGGCAGTTCGACGAAAATGTCCTGGATTGGGGCAACGCCATCCTGGGAAACCTACCGCCCACCGACCTGGTAATCATCGACGAGTTGGGGCCGCTTGAGTTCCTGCGGGGCATGGGGCTGCAAAACGGCCTGAAGGTCGTCGACGAGCGGGCGCACCGGGTGATCTGTGTGGTCGTCCGCCCGTCGCTGCTATCAGATGCCCGCAAACGCTGGCCGCACGGGTTGGTGATGGATGTCTCCGGAAAGCCCGGTGATGGCAAGAAATAGAAAGACCGGCGGGCAGGCCGGTCTTCTTTGATGCACAACTATTTCGAGATTGGCTACTCTTCGGGTGTATCTTCTGCATCCGGTTCGGAGTTAGATTCATCGTTGGCGGCTTCTTCAGGAGCTTCGTCGACAGGTTCGTCAACCGGTTCGTCAGCAGGTTCATCAACCGGCTCCTCGTCGGCTTCGTCGACGGGTTCGTCGACGAGTTCCTCAGCCACGACCGGCTCTTCTTCAACTTCGATGAGTTCGTCGGCAGCCTCTTCGATGAGTTCCTCAGCCACGACCGGCTCTTCTTCAACTTCGATGAGTTCGTCGGCAGCCTCTTCGATAAGTTCCTCGGCCACGACCGGCTCTTCTTCAACCTCAACCGTATCGGCAGCACCCTCCGGCTCGTCGTCGTTGGCGGTGGTGAGCATATCCTGCCAGTCTTCGTCCATATATTCTTCTGAGTCGACCCGTTTCAGGCTCAACCCCATGCGGCGCTTGTCGGCGTCGATCCGGATGATGCGGAGGGTCAGGATGTCCCCCTCGTTGATGACTTCTTGCGGGTGTTTGATCCGGCGTTCAGATAATTCGCTGATATGGATCAGCCCCTCGATCTCCGGGTGATCGACCAGCCGCGCGAACGCGCCAAAGGTAGTCAGGTTGGTCACCCGGCCCTGAACAAGCTGATCGATGTGGCACAACCGGCTGATCATCGACCAGGGGTCTTCCAGGCATTTCTTCCGGCTCAAGCCGATGCGCTGCCGCTCTTTGTCGATATTGATGATCTCGACTTCGATGTCCTCGCCGACGCGGAGCACTTCTTTGGGGTGTTTGATATGCTTCCAGGCCAGTTCAGAAATATGCACCAGCCCGTCGATCCCGCCCAAGTCTACGAAGGCCCCAAAGTCGGTGAGGCGAACGACCTGCCCGGTCTGGACCATCCCAACCGAAAGCGAGTCGATGATATCGGTCCGGCGCTCGGCCATTAACTCCCGGTCGGCGGCTCTTTCCGAAACAATCAAACGGTTGCGGCCCCGGTCGACTTCGATCACTTTGACCGAAATATCATCGCCGACCATATCGCCCCAGCGTTCTTCCGGGGTACTCCCGGCGGCTTTTCTGCGCCGCATCGCGCCGATCTGTGAGGCCGGGACGAAACCGCGAACCTTGCCAAAGCGGATAATCAGGCCGCCTTTATTGAAACCGGTAATTTTGCTGGTGTAGATATCTTTGGATTCGTTATATTGTTCGGCGTCGATCCAGTCCTGCTCCTCAAGCGCACGGCGAAGCGAAAGCTGGGTGTGCCCGTTGCGGTCTTCGGGGGTGAGGACATAGACGTTGACTTCCTGCCCAACTTCCAGGCTGTTGACATAGTCCGCTCCCAGCATCTCCAACTCGCGCCCGGCGATCATCCCCTCTGACTTCGCGCCGACATCGATCAGAATCTCGGAATCGGAGACGCTGGCGATCATCCCCTTCACAATCTGTCCCCGGCGCAGTGGCGCAAATAAGAAGTCGTCCAGTTCATTGTTCAGCACAGACGGGTCTTCCATTGCAGCAAAGAACAGCTCGCTGTCGGAGAGTGAATTATTGTCTACTTCTCCGGCGGTCTCCTGCTCCGTTGGTTCGTCTTCCAATGTATCATCCGGGGGGGCGGTGGCGACTGCTGAAGGAGAATCGGCATTTTCTGACGTTACATCTGGGGTTGGATCGACCGGAGAAGCGATCTCTTCGTCTGGTGTTTCTTCCCCGTTTATCTGGCGCTCCGTGACCTCGGTCATCTCGGTGTGATCGAGGTCTTTCTCTTCGCTAATCATGCGGACTCCTATGCCATTGAGGTTGTGCCTATTATAACTGGGGAAATAACAAATGGCTAGATGAATAGGAACAACCTTCGTCTTCAGGTACGGCAGTTGAATGTGTGATTGCTGAACATTCCTGAGTGCGTTGTTTTTTATTCATACAATGTGCTAAACTTATAGGCAGTAAACGAGAGTGTTGGTAACCATTGCGTTAGCCTGAATGCTATCTGAGATTTTTAGCTGGAAAACAATCTGTTGCAGATTAGTACAATTACAAAACCAGACAAACTCAATTAGAATCTTTAGGGCTTGAGATGGAACCTCTCAAGCCCTTTTTTAACAGCACGATAGTAGATTATATTTAAGAGGAAAAAATAGTAGTGACGAAAGGCAAGAAAACGAAGAACATACATAGCGAAAAACCCCCATCTGGCGGTTTTTTACGGGTAGTTCCCCTGGGTGGTCTGGGGGAAATTGGGAAAAACATGATGATCATGGAATATGTGACCGAAACGTCACATGATTCGATCATCATTGATACCGGGATTATGTTCCCTGATAACGACATGCTCGGTATTGACCTGATCATCCCCGACTTCAACTACATCATGGACCGGCTCGATACCATCAGAGGGGTTGTCATCACGCATGGACACGAAGATCATACCGGCGCAATCGCTCATGTGATGGAGCATGTACACGCGCCGGTCTATGCGACTGCCATGACGCGCGGCCTGCTGGAAGTCAAGCTCGACAACGCTCACCTTCTCGATCAGGTAACCCTGGTTACCGCCCAGGCGGGCGACAGGATCAAGATGGGGCCGTTTCTGGTCGAGTTTTTCCACGTCTGTCACAGCATTCCGGATAGTGTCGGGCTGGGGATCACAACACCGGTTGGGCTGGTCGTCCATACCGCCGACTACAAGATCGACCATACCCCGGTCGACAACTGGCCGACCGATTTCGGCAAGCTGACAGATTTCTCGCAGCGCGGCGTTCTGGCGTTGTTTGCCGACAGCACCAATGCCGATGTCCCAGGGTGGACGCCCTCCGAATCGGTGGTCGACGAGGCGCTTGACGATATCTTTGTGGCAGCTCCGGGACGAATCATCGTCGCGACGTTTGCTTCGCTCATATCGCGTGTTCAACAGGTAGCAAATGCTGCCCGGCGGCACGGACGGAAGATCGCCGTCCAGGGGTACAGCATGGTCGAAAACGTGAAACTGGCGCGTTCTCTCGGCTATCTCGATATCCCCTCATCTCAAATGATCGAAATTGGCGAAGCAAATAATCTCCCGAAGCACAAGGTTGTCATCATGACTACCGGCGCTCAAGGGGAACCACTGGCCGGGCTGGGGCGTTTGTCAACCGGCCAGCACAACGATATTGAAGTTGAAGAGGACGATACGATTATCCTCTCTTCCCACCCTATTCCGGGCAACGAAGAAATGGTCTTTCGCACCATCAACAAGCTGATCCAGCGTGGGGCCGAGGTGATCTACGACCCTATTGCCCCGGTGCATGTCTCTGGCCATGCTGCTCAGGAAGAGATGAAGCTGATGATCAACATGGTGCGGCCAAAGTTTATGGTCCCCGTACATGGGGAACTGCGGCACCTTCACCAGCACCGGAAGATGGCAATTGACCTGGGCATCCCGGCGGAGAATATCGCCGTCGTCGAGAACGGCACCGTGCTGACATTCACCGAAGACTCGATGGAAATCGGCGAGCGGATACCGGGTGGGTACGTTTTTGTCGACGGCGCAGGCGTTGGCGATATCGGGCCGATTGTGCTGCGTGACCGGGAACTGTTGGGGCGCGATGGTTTCGTCATCGCCAACCTGACCCTCGACCGGGACACACGCCAGATCATCGGCGAGCCGGAATTCATCTCGCGCGGGTTCGTCTATTTGCGCGAGGCTCAGGGTTTGATGGATGGCGCACAGGATGTGATCGTCGACGTTTTAGCCAGCGATGGAGACACATCGCAGCACACGATCCGGCGAAAAATCGAGAAGCAGCTTGGCAAGTATTTCTATTCGGAACTCAAGCGCCGCCCGATGATCTTCACGTTTATCAACGAGGTGTAGCTTAAGGGGCTGCCGAAACGTCCAGGCACTGCCCGGCTCCGAGCCGGGTGGTGATGTCGCTTTTCGATAAGCCTATCGACTCTTCGACAGGCAGCAAACGATCGCTGTGGGCAAGTCTCTCTATTGGGCCGGTGCCGGGTTCCCAGACGCCAAACAAAACCTGATGAACGGTATCCGAGTTGATGCAAACCTGGGGAAAGCCTGCGTCGGTTACCGGTGAACCATAATACACAAAATCGGCCTGCCGGGTGGTGTAGATCAGCCGGAGCATGTAAGTCGATACTTCCTCGTCTTGAATGACGGCCCCTTCAAGCATATCCGGCTCGCCAAGCGCCCCGACGATGCGCGCCGCGTCAAGTATGTCTGGAAGCTGTGCCCACCCGATGTAAAGCTGGCTCACCATCCCATCCTGGAGGACGATGTCGACCAGCGGCGGCGCGTAGCCCGCTGCCTGCGCCTCCGCCTGATCGCTGGCTTTGTTCAGCCAGGCGTGGAGATGGCCTGTCCCTGAGCGAACCTCGTCGTAATCGCCGGGCATGAGATCAGATGTGCCAATTCCCAGCTTAGAATAAAATCCGAGGGCGTCATCCAGGTTGGCCTGCCCGACCGTCAGCCCGCCGTAGCAGGGAAGCGGGCACGCATCGCCGCCGCCGAGCGGATCTAGCTGCTGGTTGAGTTCTTCGACGGTCAGGTAGGCGGGCGGGCTGGGGGTAGCAGTCGGTTCGACGGTTGGCAGGGGTGTGAAGGTCGGAAAAGATGTTGGCGGGAGGGGCGCTTCGGCGATGGTGGCTGCGGTCGGCTCACCGGCGGGCGTTCCTGGCGGCGGGGCGGCGCAGCCGGCCAGCAGCACGAGCATCGAAACCCCGATCATCCAGACAATATTCCGCGAATGCATAGCGCCTCCCGACTGCGGGGGAAATGCCCCGGCTGTAGGTTTAACCCATTGCCACGACCGACGCAACTGCATAATCAGTAGTATGCGAGAGACTGACCGCCCAGGCTGCCAGCCCAAGTGACTGTGCCAGTTCAGCCGCCGAGCCGTGCAGCACCACGTCGGGGCGGCCCTGCGGATCGTTGACGATCTCGATCTCTCGGAACGCCACGTAGCCGATCCCCGTGCCCAGTGTCTTTGCGACTGCTTCTTTGGCGGCGAACCGGGCCGCCAGCGAGGGATAGCGGTCACCGCAGTGCGTGCGCTCGTTGGCGGTGTAGATGCGTTCGAAGAATCGCTCGCCGTGACGTTCGGCGGCCTGCCGTATCCGGCTTACTTCAATGATGTCAACGCCTGTTCGGAGCAAGTCGTTTTCTCCTGGCGATCAATCAGGCCCGGCGACGGCCAGCGCATAAGCGTCTGGATCGAGGTAATTGGCGACGGCTTTTTGAATCTGCTCGATTGTGATCGCGTCGATCATCGCGGCGTACCGGCACAGGTAATCAAGGCCCAGATCGTGCATCTCCATCAATTTGATACTTTCCGCCACGCCCTCGTTGGTCTCCAGGCTCAACACTAATTGACCCTTGAAATAGGCTTTGTTTTCGGCCAGTTCCTCGTCGCTGACAGGTTTGTCGACGATGCGGCGAATCTCCTCGCGGATCGTCTCCACTGCCTGCTCGACCTTATCCGGCACAACCCCGGCGATTACCCGCCAGGGGCCGGGGCCAAAACCGCCGGTCATCCGGCTGTACGAATAGTAGGCCAATCCCTGCGCCTTGCGGACGGCGTCACCCAGGCGGCCATACATCCCGAATTCGCCCAGGATGCTGTTAGCCAGCCGCGCCGCCTGGAAATCGGGATTGGTGCGGGCCGGGCCGGGGAATCCGAGGACAAGGTCTGATTGGGTTTTGCCGGGGATCGAGACGTGTTCGCGGCGTGGTGCGGTGAGGCGCGGTGCCTCCGGCGCGGTCGAGATGCCCGGCTGCTGCGGATTCTCCCATTGGCCGAGGGTATCTTTCACGAGGCGGACGGATTCCCCGGCTTTCACCGCCCCGACGATGACGACGACTGCTTTCCGGGGGCCGAGGTTGTTGTGAAAAGCGACGATATCATCGCGGGTGATGGCCGGTATCGTGTCGAGATAGCCGCTGACGCTGCGCCCGTACGGATGCCCATCCGGGTAGGCCAGTTCGATGAACTTCAAGGCGGCCATACTGCGGGTATCGTGCGCACGCATTTGCAGCGAGGTCATGATCTGCCCGCGCACCCGTTCGACATGCTCCGGGGGAAAGGTTGGCTGGCGGATCACCTCGGCGGCAAGGTTAAGCATTTGCGGCAGGTCTTCGGCCAGGCTTTTGCTGCCGAATCGGTAGGTGTGCCCGCCGCTCCCAAACGACAGGTTGGCTCCGAGACTCTCGATCTCCTCGTACAGTTCGTCGAAACGATGCTGTGCCGTACCGCGCATCATCAGCGAACTGTGGAAGCTGGCAAGCCCGGCCTTTTCAGGAGGTTCAAGCAGCGATCCACCCCACAGCAGCCCGCTGACCACCACCGCCGGGCTGGAGAAGTTTTCACGGGCCAACACGGTGATCCCGTTTTCGAGTTCCACGCGGAGGATATCGTCCGGTCCCGGTAAGGCGCTGTTATTCGAAGGTGGAGTCATCTCACATTTCCCCCTGATCGCCACCGCCGGTCGGCAAATACCAGCCGACCGTCCGCCGGTGTGGATGGAACACCTCGGCAGCGACCCGGCGCACGTCGTCGAGGGTGACGGCCATCAGCCGGTCGAGGTAATCGTTGAACCAGTCGTAGCTCCCGGTCAGCGTTTCGGCGAATCCGAGCCAGAACCCCTGGCTGGAAACACTTTCGCTGTCACAGGCAAACAGCGCTTTGGCCTGCTTACGCGCCTTCTCGAACTCCTGTAAGCTGATATCACCTGAAGCCGCTCGCTCCAATTCAGTGTCGAGCGCCTCCTCGACTTCTCCGCAGGTGCGCCCATCGCGCACCGTCGCCGTGATCGTGTACAGGTACGGGTCGATAGTGGCGATCAGTCCTCCGCCAACCCCGGCGGCCAGTTCCGTTTCGACCAGCCCCCGGTACAACCGTGAGGTCTTGTTCGTTGTCTCGGAGGTGCTCATGAAATTGAGGCTGCTGGCCCCGGCCAGGATGCTGTCGACAATGGTCAATGCGAAGAAATCAGGATGGGCGGTCTCAAGCGCCTTGTATGACATACTCACGTAGGCCGTTTGCCCTTCCCGGTTCAACGTGACCCGGCGCTCGCCGAACTGGGGCGGCTCCGGGCGGTCGACTTCCGGAATGGGGTCACCGGCAGGAATGCCGCCAAACAGCCGCTCGATCTTTTCCAGCGCTTCTTCCGCATCGACATCGCCGACCATGACTGCCGTCGCATTATTGGGAACATAGTAGCGGCGGTAGTGGTTGTAGAGATCGTCGCGGGTCATCGTCTGTAAGTCGATCCGCTCCCCGATGACCGGCACCCGGTACGGGTGAACGCGGTAAGCCGCGCCGAGCATTTCCTCATAGAGCAGCCAGACCGGGGAGTTTTCCGAGCCGCTGCGCTCGGAGAGGATCACCGTGCGCTCCGACTCGACCTCGTCCGGGTCGTAGAGGCCGTTGACCATCCGATCCGCTTCGAGGTCGAGGCCCAGGTCGATCTGGTCGGCGGGCATGACTTCGTAATAGGTTGTCCAATCGTAGAAGGTCATTGCATTCCAGTGGCCGCCCTCACGCGAGATCAACCGGTCGACCTCGTCACCGGGGTACTTTTCAGTCCCCTTGAACTGCATGTGCTCGACCCAGTGCGAGATTCCGGTCACGCCGGGCACTTCGTTGCGGCTGCCGACCCGATACCATACCCAGAACGAAGCAACGGGCGCATGGTGCGCCTCGTTGATCAACACCTTCAGCCCGTTGCTTAACGTTGTTTTTATTACCCCGTCCTGATCCACCTGGTTTGTTTCTCCAATCAGATCGTGTTTCAGGTGCGGCGATCAATCGTTCAATGTTCTGCCATTGTAACCACGCCCAAAACCACGATACGTAAAGCCCTGTTCGGCCATAATTTCAGGATCGTAGATGTTGCGCCCGTCGATGATGATCGGCTGGTTCATCAACTCGTTGACCCTGATCATATCCAGATGTTTGAACTCGTTCCACTCGGTCATGATCACCAGCACGTCGGCGTCTCTGGCTACCTCGTAGGGGTCGTTGCAAAACGTCAGGCCGTTGATAACCCGGCGGGCGACGTCCATCGAGACCGGATCATAACCTTTGACCGTCGCACCGGCTTCGACCAGGAGTTCGGCAACCGTGATCGAGGGGGCGTCACGCATATCGTCGGTGTTGGGTTTGAAGGCCAGCCCCAGCAGACCGACGGTTTTTCCTGAGAGGTCTTCGCCCAGCAGCTCGCGGATTTTGAGCACCACCTGCTTGCGCTGGTAGTAGTTGATATCCATCACGGCTTGAAGTAACTGGGGGTGTTTGCCCTGAACGGTTGCCATATGTTTCAGTGCCAGCACGTCTTTGGGGAAACACGAACCGCCAAAGCCGACGCCTGCGTCGAGGAAGCGCGAGCCGATGCGCTTGTCAGCGCCCATGCCGACCGCCACTTCCTTCACGTCAGCGCCCAGCGCCTCGCAGATATTGGCGATCTCGTTGATGAACGAGATTTTCGTCGCCAGGAAAGCGTTCGATGCGTATTTGATCATCTCGGCGGTGCGCAGGTCGGTGACGATGATCGGCGCGCGCAGCGGTATATGAAGCTGCGCGACCTTGTCCGCCGCCTCCATATTCAGCGAGCCGAGAACGGTTCGATCCGGGTTCATGAAGTCCTGCAGGGCGGAGCCTTCGCGCAGGAATTCCGGGCAGGAGACGACCGAGAAGGGGATCGGCTGAGGCTGTGCGTCGTGGATGATCTCGGCCACCCAGTCGCCGGTGCCGACCGGGACCGTCGATTTGTTGATGATGATCAGTTCGTGATCCATCTCCCGGGCAATCGTCTCCGCCGCATCCCGGACGTACTGGAGATCGGCCTCGCCGTCGACACCGGAAGGCGTGCCGACGCAGATGAAGACGAACTCGGCGTCCTTCAAGGCTTCATCGTACCTGGCTGTGAAGGTCAGGCGTCCGGCACCCACATTGCGTTTGACGACTTCCGCCAGCCCCGGTTCGTAGATGGGCATGACGCCCTGCTTGAGTTTTTCGATCTTTTCTTCACTGATATCTATCGCGACGACCTTGTTTCCTAAATCGGCGAAGCATGTGCCGGTCACCAATCCAACATAACCAACACCAACTACGGCAATGTTTCTCATTACTAAATCCTCGTCATTTGGGTGGTTTCACTAGCCTATTATAATCCCCGATCAAACCGGTTGGGGATCAATCTAAATAAAAGAAAGGACAGGAGCCGGATTTCGGCAGGCTGCTTCACTCGCAGCCCGCAGCCGGTGAAACCCGGGTTGGACTGCGGGTTTTCACACTGCGCCTATCCTCATGAACGCGGGCGGAGTTTACCGCAAAAAACTTTGTTTGACTATCAACCCAACCCTGCGGGTCATTGACGTTTTTCGGGCGATAGTCCGCCCTCTTTACCCATTTGAGACACTCGACGGTATACTGACCGGGCACAACGTCAAAGGAGCGCCTATGAGCCGCATCGGGGTCGATGCCCGCCTGACTTACTACACACAGGGTGGTATTGCCCAATACACACAGCACCTGATCCGCGAATTCGCCGCCATCGCGCCTGACCACGATTTATTCATCCTGCACAGTCGCAAAGACCGGCGCAGCCTGGCTCGTGGAAAACGGCAGCGCCGTGTGAAATGCTGGACGCCTGCTCACAATCGCCATGAACGAGTCGCCCTGGCTGCCGAGATAGCCCGGCTTCGCCTCGATTTACTCCACAGCCCGGACTATATCCCTCCGGTCGGCGGGCGCTACCGGTCGGTGATCACCATCCATGATCTGGCCTTTCTCCATTACCCGGAATTCATGACCGGCGACAGCCGCCGCTACTATAACGACCAGATTCAGGCCGCCGTCGAGCGGGCCGACCATGTCATCACCGTTTCCGAAGTAACGCGGGCCGACATCCTCGATTTGCTCGACGTGTCTCCTGAAAAAATCACCGTGATCCCCGAAGCGGCGGGCGACCGTTTCCGCATGGTCAGAAATGATAAAGTCGCCGAGACGCTCAATCGATACAACCTGCCCGACAGCTACATCCTATTCGTGAGCACCATCGAGCCGCGCAAGAATATCAACGGGCTGCTGCTGGCCTACTCGCAACTTCGGGAAGACCTGCCCGACCTGCCGCCGCTGGTGTTGTGCGGGCGGCGGGGCTGGCTGTATGACGAGTTTTACACCCTCTACACCGATCTCAAGCTGGGTGATTCCGTCATCTGGCTGGAAGATGCCTCCTATGACGATCTCCCGGCGATCTACAGTGGTGCCGATGTCTTCTGCCTGCCCTCCCATTACGAAGGCTTTGGCCTGACCGCCTTAGAAGCGATGGCCTGCGGCGTGCCGGTGGTCGTCTCTGAACGCTCGTCGCTGCCGGAGGTGGTCGGCGAAGCCGGGATTCTGATCAACCCGGATCGGCCAGAAAGCATCGCCGAGGGTTTACAGCATGTTCTGGGTAACTCCGACGTATCCGCCGAACTGACCCGGCGGGGGATCAAGCAGGCGGCGAAATTTTCCTGGCGAAAAACTGCCGAGGAGACGCTCGCCGTTTACGAAAAAGTGCTGGGTGAATAGGATGAGCCGCCTTCTCTTTGTGACCGCGCAGCTTCCCTACCCGCCGCATCAAGGGGGCGCACTCCGTACGCTGGGCCTGATCAAGGGATTGGCGGAACGCGGCCACCGGGTCACGCTGCTCTCGCTGATCGAAGAAGGCCAACCCGATTGGCAGTCAACGCCGCTGGCCGATCTCTGCGACCGGGTTGTAACCGTCCCTGCGCCCTCCAGAACATCAGTGGAGCGCCTGCGCGACCTCCTTACCGGTCGCGTCGATATGGAGCGCCGCCTGTGGACACCGGCGCTTTTAGAAGCCCTCCATACGCTGCTCGACGACCAACCCTTCGGCGGCATCCACTTCGAAGGGATCGAAGTAGCCGCCTATCTCAATCAAATCCACGATCATGTCCGGGAGAATTTCCCCGGCACCCTCCTGATCTACGATGCTTTCAACGCTGAATACGACCTTCAACGCCGGATCTCGCGGCAGGATTTGCAGATCATTCGCAGGCTGCCAGTGGCGCTCTATTCGGTGATCCAGGCCCGCCGCCTGGAACGATTCGAGCGGCAGGTTTGCCGGTTATCCGATCACGTGATCGCCGTCTCGGAAGCCGACGGGCGGCTGCTGGCTTCGCTTGAGCCGGGAACGCCGGTCACGGTCGTCCCGAATGCCATCGACGCCGCCAGCTACGAAACCGGCGGCGAAGAAATCGCCGCCATCGAACACCCGGCGCTGGTCTTCACCGGGAAGATGGACTACCGTCCGAACGTCGACGCAGCATTGTGGTTCGCCGACAGCGTGCTCCCGCTGATTCAGGAAGCGGTTCCCGGCGCGCATTTCACCGTCGTCGGGCAGAAGCCGCAC
>DAOUES010000416.1:0-1518 GCA_034430335.1 Anaerolineae bacterium
TTCGCTGGTCGCGGTGATGGCGGCGCTGGTCATGGCGACTCTCGGCTTTGTGATCATGACCCGCTTCGGTGGAATCATGCCGGTCGCCGACGTCCCGGCGGACAGCATCGAGCAGTTGGGGGTCGCGTTCGTCGACCCACAGGCGTATCTGGTGCCCTTCGAAGTCGCCTCGATTCTGCTGTTGGGCGCGTTGATCGGCGCGATCTTCATCGCCCGCGACGATCTCCCGCCTGACGAAGATGTTTCGCCGGTCGATGAGCAGGCTTAGGACAGGGGAGTTGTATTAATGATCCCACTTCACTGGTTTCTGCTGGTCGCCGCCGGGATGTTCAGCCTGGGGCTGTTCGGCGTGCTGATCCGGCGCAACGTCGTGGCGATCCTGATGAGCATCGAGTTGATGCTCAACGCGGTCAACCTCAACCTGGTCGCGTTCTGGCGCTATCTGGCCCCGGAAAGCGTCAACGGGCGGATGTTCGCCGTGTTCGTTTTCGCCGTCGCCGCCGCCGAAGCAGCGGTCGGGCTGGCGCTGATCATATCGATCTATCGCAACCGCGATAATGTCGATGCCGGTGATCTCAATCTCTTGAAGTGGTAGGGCGTCGATGACTCTTGCGTGGCTTGTCTGGCTGATACCGGTTCCTCCCCTGATCGCTTTTTTTGCGATCCTGCTGTTCACCCGCCGCAGCCGGTTCCTCAGCGACCTGATCGCCGTATCGGCCATTCTGCTGACCTGGGTATTTGCGATTGTCGTCCTGATCGGGGCGTTTTCAAATCCGCACCTCGGCGAGAATCCTATCGAGGCATCGCTGGTCTGGCTGCCGCTTGGCCCATCGCTTGAATCAAGTTTGCGGATGGGCGTGTTGGTCGATCCGCTGGGCGCGGTGATGCTGTTCTTCGTCCCGCTCACGGCGTCGATGATCTTCATCTACTCGACCGGCTACATGGCTTCCGGCTCCTACTGGACGGAGATCAAAAACGCGGAATCGCTCCCGGATGGCGCGGTGATCGACTCGGCGGGGCGGACGCTGGTCAAATTCGATGCCAGCGCGTGGAAGGCGCGCTTTATGGCCTTCATCGCGCTGTTTGCCGCTGCGATGCTGATTCTCTCCATCGCCGACAACCTGCTGCTGCTTTTCGTCGGCTGGGAGGTGATGGGATTCTGCTCTTACGCGCTGATCGGGTTCTGGCACAACCGCGTCTACCCCGATCAGCCGGATCGAATCACGCCGGTTGGTGGTGGGATCAAAGCCTTCATGACTACCCGTGTGGCCGACGTGCTGATGCTCCTGGGGATCGCCTGGCTGTACAGCTTCACCGGGACGCTCAACTTCCGCGAGATTCTCTACAACGAGGCGACGCTCGCCGCGCTCGAAGCGCCTGCCTTCCCGAATATCGCCGCGCTCGGCGGTTTGACCGTCGCCGGGGCGGTGAGCCTGTTGATCTTCGCCGGGACGGTCGGGAAGAGCGCCCAGTTCCCGCTGCACACCTGGCTGCCCGACGCGATGGAAGGCCCGACCC
>DAOUES010000417.1:0-3460 GCA_034430335.1 Anaerolineae bacterium
ATGCACATTAGCCTGTTTTTTGCCCTCACCCTAAATCCCTCTCCCTCATGGAGAGGGACTTGATCCTGCTTGCTCACCCTTCTCCATGAGGGAGAAGGGCCGGGGATGAGGGCCTTTCGGCGGCTGTCTGGTGCCGAACACGCCAATTAGAGTTCATATCACGCTATAGAAACAAGTTATGCGACACTCTCAGTATCTTATTCTGGTCACGATACAAGAAACAAACCAAAGAGCTTGTCGAGCAAGTCAAAGAGAAACATAAGCATTCCCTGAGACCGAAATCACCTGAAGACTGTCCAGCGTGCCAGGAAGGACTTCGTCTCACAGTCAAGCCAATCCAACGGCAGGTGAAGCCGGGGCGTGAACGCACGAGCAAACGTGGGCGAAAGAAGAGGATCAGGACCCCAGGACCATGCCTGCCCGAATCCAGATTGCCGGTATTTCGGTGTGACCAGGAAGACGGTCCATGCGCTGGCGGCGATTTATGCCGGTGCGGAATCAGTTTTCGGCGGCTTGCCGGTCAGGTAGTTGAGCACATCCTCTGCGGAATAGCTGAACTTGCCGGGTTTGAGCAGGCGCACGATGCTCGGCAGATCGTCCCCGGTGGTTACTATGCCCGGTTCAACAGAACCATCTTTCCGGTGCATGGGGAAGCCAGCAGTGGCGAATAGATTGTTACACAGGCAGGTGCGATTTTCGGTGTCCTCTTCGTTACCGCCCTTGTTCACATACTGGTCAACCGGCTCCGCCGGGCAGCGATAACCAAGCTCGCCATTATCCTTTTTGTAGGGATGGCGCAGGAACCCCAGATCACAGATGCGCTTACGCTCATCGTAGACTTCCGTGTCAGAAAGGGTGCCTTCGAGTTGGGCGACCTTGAACGGGAAACCGGTCGGCGAGGCTGCCGCACTGGTATGGACTGCCGCATCCTCTTTGAGGGCCTTCTTGATAACCGCCTTTTTCACCCAGTCGACCAGGCCGGATTCGTCACAGAAGGCAAAAGCCGTTCCAACCTGGATACCGGCGGCTCCCAGCGAAAGAGCCTCTTTGAGCTTCTCCGGGCTGCCGAATCCACCGGCCAGCCAGAACGGAAGTCCCAGGGCTTTCATCTTCTCCAGATCGACGATATCCTTTTCACCGTAGATCGGCTCGCCTTTTTCATTCAGTTCTACCCCCCCGCGAGGCGGGGCATTATGTCCCCCGGCAGTCGGGGCCTCGATCACAAAGCCCTCGATGCTCCCGGTGGCACGTTTGATCAGCGCCTTGGCCAAGACAACCGAAGAGACAATCGGCAGGAACAAAGGCCGCGTCAGCGACTGGACTTTTTCGGTGATGCCGGGGAAGACGGATTCGGGGTCGAAGTGGATTCGATAGTCGTCGTCCTTGCCTGTTTCCTCGACATCAAGCTGGTAGCTGGTGGGTTCGTGGTTCTTGAATTTATCCAGCACGCCGGGAATCTGCATGGGGATGCCTGCCCCCATGAGCACCACCGAGACATTGGCGAGCATCGCACCATAGAGCGAGGCCAGGTTGGGAAGCTGCACTTTTTCCAGCAGGTTGATCCCGACCGGGTTGTCGTGGCCTTCTTTAGCCAGAAAGACTTCAACATAGTTGGCGATAACGGTCAGCTCGTTGAGCGCCTGCGGCGGGTTGGCCGTCCACATGGCAGCGACCTTGTGGGCTTCGTTCTCCGCGATGCCTCTGGCGACGTAGTATTTATCCAGTATTTTCCTGACCGGCTCCTGAAAGGGGAAGTGCTCCAATGCCCGGCGGACGTCCCCGCCGAGATCACCCTGCATCAAGCGGGCGATCATCAGGCTCCCTACCCCTGTGCCGGACACGACCCCCAGATATCCCTGCGAAGAGACGGTGTTAGCCAGCCTCCATGTGGATATGCCAACACCCATACCACCTTGAATAATAGTTGGAAGTTCCATAACATCGGCGCTCCGGGCTTGCATGGCGGGGATGTGCCTCTACTCCTTGTAAGATATGCCTGAACTTGCATAGAAATTTGTCATATACATACAACCCTGTTTGAATGATTTAGTTCCTCCGGTCAGGAGAGTTGATCGACTCGGAGAATCATAACACGAATCGGAAACGGGCAGTAATATCCACAAAAAACGCCACCCGTAAAATTGCCAAAATGTATAGAAACGGTAAAATGTCATTCAGGCGGCCAGCACGGTTGGCCCGATGACCAGACCTGTCAGCAGGAAGAGATGACCGTGAAACGCACCCCGTTCCCGATCAAAGGCGTTGGGATTGCCTTAGTTGCCCTCCTTTTATGCACCCTGACTTTTGTTCTCGGCCAACCACCCGTCTACGCGGCGACGATCACCGTCGATCCGGGCGTGGTCGAGATCAACGGCTCGGATGGACAGTGCTCGCTGATCGAGGCGATTGAAAATGCCAACGACACGACCGGCACGCCGCCGCATCCCAACTGCGCGGCAGGCGATACCGATGCCACCGTCACCGATGTCATCGAACTGGCGACCAACTCGAACTACGAGTTGACGGGCATCAACAACGCCGCCGACGGCAGCAACGGGCTGCCGTCGATCACCCAACCGCTGACGATCTGGGCGAATGGGTCTTCGATTTATCGCAGCGAATCCGCATGCCCCGGCTCGACCAGCTTCCGCATCTTCCACATCGCGCCGGGGATCGACTTCTGGTTCGAAGGCGGGACGATCAGGCAGGGATGCGCGTTTGGATCGGGCAGCGCCGGGTTCGGCGGCGGAATCTTTGCCGCGACCAACTCCTCGATCTACATCGAAGACAGCACCCTTCAGAACAACCACGCGCAGGGCACCGGCGGCGCGGTATTCGTCGGCGTTGGCGGGTCGTTCTCTGCCTGGGGATCGCGTTTCCAGGGCAACACGGCGGGCGGCAGCGGCGGCGCGGTCGCCATCAACCAGTCCGACGTATACCTCGACGATACGAACTTCAACACCAATTCCGCCGGGATCGGGGGAGCGTTCTACGGGTACTCGGTGACCGGGGGCACCCTCGGCAGCCAGTCTTCCTTTTACAACAACATCGCATCGAGCGATGGCGGGGCGGTCTGGCTGAACATCGACGACACACTCTTCATTAACGACAGCACGTTCAGTACGAACAGCGCGGGCGGCAACGGCGGCGCGGTCTTCATTGACGCGGGCGAGGCGGTCTACTTTGCCCGCTGCACGCTGATGAACAACCAGGCCGGGAATATGGGCAGTGCGGTCTTTCATGGTGGGGGTGCAACCTTCGAATCGACCGTCGTCACCGGGGATTCGACCGGCGGGCACTGCGCGGGAGGCGGCGCGCTGACCGACAACGGCTACAACCTGGAATGGCCGATCAGCGGCTCGCCGCCGGGAAGCTGCTTTTTCAATAATTCTACTTCCCTGCAACAGGACCCGGTTTTGGGAAACATGGTGTGGATCAACGGCCACTCGGTGCACCTGCC
>DAOUES010000418.1:0-3331 GCA_034430335.1 Anaerolineae bacterium
GGGCAAAAAGTCGACCGGGTGTAAACGACCAGTTCTTTATCGTCAGGCATCGATCCTCCTCGGAATCAGGCTGTTACGGCACGGGTGTGGGTTCGAGCACACCCTCGTCAATCGGCTCGTCCCGCAGGTAGCACAGCAGCCCGCGCGCGATCCCCAGCGCGACCACGTCGGCATGGTCGGTGAGCATCTCGCGATCCATGTACATAAACCCCACCTCGATAATCACTCCCGGCGTGCCGGGGGTGATCTCGTGGAAAGTGTGGTACTGGGTCATGTCATAGGTCACGCTGGGATGGAAGGTCATGTCGGTTGTATCGGCGTAGCGGTCGATCAGGCAGCGAACCAGCCGCGTATCCTCCTCCGGCGTGGACGATTCGGCAAAGCTGGCGACTTTGAACCCGGTCGCCGCGTCGTTGATATACTCACACGAGTCGGCGTGGATCGAGATCAGCGCCAGCCCGCTGTAACCCTGCAAACGCGGGTCGAACTCCTCCAGCAGGTCGACGGTGTAGCCGTGTTCCGAGAGCCACTCGACCACCAGCGTGGCAATGTTCTCGTTGACCTCGGCCTCGGTCAGCCCGTCGGCGCAGACCGCGCCGGGATCATCGACGCCCGTTTCCGGGTAAATTCCCATGTGCCCGCTGACGATCCCGATATTGTTGAACGACATCGCGGCGAGTTCTTCCGTCGGTGGCGGCGGTGGATCGGTTGGAAGCGGCGTGGTCGATACCCCACTCGACTGCGTTGCCAGCGCCACCGATAACTGGTCGACGGCCCCGGTCGGCATGAAAGTGGTCGGGGTCCACCAGGTGAACAGCGTCGCGACAATCGCCGCGCTCAACACGATCAGGCCCAGCGTCCGGGCCAGCACGCCAAACCGGATCACCGGGACGCGGCTGCCCAATGCGGCTGCGCCGGATTCTCTCGTTTTCTGGGGCGCAGTCTTCAGAATCGATTCGTCGGGTGGGATCGTCCCGCGCCGGTCGCGCACCCGGACGACGGCGGGCGTCCTGTCCGGCTCGTCGTTGATCGGCGGGTCGAGATCGTCGTCGAAGGTGACCGTATCATATGAATCGGCTGCTTCTTCGAGCAGGTCTTCCTCGTCCAGCGCGCTGATCCGCACCAGCGGCACCTCGATAATATCCTGAGGAGATACCGGCTTCAGCGGGGGGCGCGGGCTGCGGCGCTCCCCCGGCGGGCGCGATCCGAAAGGCGCGGCGCGGTCGTCGTCGTCGCGTTCGCCAAATGGCTTCCGGTAGGGGGAGGATCGATCTGAGTCAGGCATGGGCTAATGATAATGTGCCGGGGGGTGGGTCGCAAATTATCATCGGGAGGATTCACCACAGAGGGCGCGAAGGACGCAAAGAAAAAAACAAATACAGCCAACCTGATCTCCCCCTGCCAGGGGGAGATGTCGCGCAGCGACAGAGGGGGGCGATCTGCACGCACAAAATCGAAAGTAATAAAGAGTTCTACGTGAGTTCCTCCGCAAAGGCCCGCACCGGCATCGCGGCGGTGGCTTTCGCTTTGATCGGCACGGCATAGAAGCGGAACGCTTTCCCGTACAGCGCGTCGAGGTTTGCCAGGTTCTCGACGATCAGGATATCCCGTTTGAGGAACTCCGAGTGAGCCGGGCGATATGGGTCGGCGTGATCGTCGATGTTGATCGTATCGACGCCCACCAGTTTGACGCCGCGATCTACCAGCGCCGCGATCAGCGCCCGCGAGATGAACGGATACTGATGGTAGGCATCCTCGCCCCAGTATCGATCCCAGCCAAAGTTGAACAGCACCGCCCGCCCCGCGAGATCGAGACCGGCAGGCAGCACGTCAGCGCCGGGCGGGTTGGCAGGATCATGATCGCGCACGTCGATCACCATGCCGGGGAGGATCACCTCGTCGAGCCGCACCGCGCTGATATCCCGGCGGTCGGGCCAGCGGTGGAAAGGCGAATCCAGGTAGGTGCCAATCGAAGTCTGGAACGACATCTCGGTCACTTCGAACGAGGCTTTGCCCTGGTACCTCGGAGCCGATTCGGCGTGAGTCATGAAGGGGCGGATATGGGCGGTGAAGGGCGTGATCGTCCCGTCTTCGTTCTTCATCTTGAAGCCGGGCATCCCGTCCTCGAATACGTGTGAAAGATCGATGAATGATGGCATCCCCTATCCTTTCGGCTTTCTGAGCATCGCCCAGTGAGGAATCTCCGTGCCGGGGAGCCTGTCCTCGGAGAGCACGTCAAAACCATAGTGCTGGTACATCGCCACGTTCGATGCGCGGTTGGTGTAAAGGTAGATCGGCGTTTGCCCCCGGTCACAGCGGGCGAGCATCGGGCGCATCAACCGGCTGGCATACCCCTTCCCCTGCTGATCCGGGTCGACGCCGAGCGGATCGAGGAACCAGTGCGGGAACGGGGCCTGCTGATGGTGCAGCTTTTCGATGAAGTCGCTGACCGGAATCTGCTTGCGCAGCACGCCCAGCCCTGACTTCAACGCCAGCGACAGCGCCCGGCAGCGCAGCAGGCGCAGGGGAGTTCGTTTAACGTGAGTCGAATAGACCCAGGCGGCAGCGCCCTCCAGCGCGGAGGTCGGCGCGTAGACTTCGCCGAACAGTACCCCGTAGCGCACGATGAACTCGAAGGCATACTTCAGCTTTTTGCGCCGCACCTCCGGGTCGGGGAAGAAAGCCGCCGAATGCACGTCTTCGAAGAACGCCCGCGCCAGCATCGCCCCCGCCGGTTTGATATCCGCCCGCGTCAGGCGGTAAAGTTGATCCAGCCCGGTCATGGTATTCGACCTATCGCTCCACTTTTATCTTGGCTCATGTGTAGAAAAAGTGAATCGCACAATGTAAAGAACAGAACCCCCTCCGACCGGCAACTGGTCTTCCAGTTGCTTGGGAGTTTGGGAAATTCCCAAACCCCTATTAATCGACATTTTGTCGATTATCCACCTCCCCCTTCGCAAAGGGGGAGGAAAATCGAGCGTCGACGAAGTCGGAGCGAGATAGGTGGGGGTTATATTCACTCATTTTGAACATGAGCCTTTATCTTTTATCTTTCAAGAGAATGTCGCATAACTTGTTTCTGTGAACTCTATCTGGCGTGTACGGCATCAGACCGCTGCCGAAAAGCCCTTATCCCCGGCCCTTCTCCCTCATGGAGAAGGGTGAACAAGCCGGATTAAGTCCCTCTCCATGAGGGAGAGGGATTTAGGGTGAGGGCGAAAAACGGGCTGAAGTGCATTTCATTTCACTTCTTGAATCCCCATTCAGGGGTTATGCGACACTCTCTCTGACATACAGCAAGTCGGGAAATATGATCTACCCCGTCTCC
>DAOUES010000419.1:0-1527 GCA_034430335.1 Anaerolineae bacterium
TGCCGTCGGCAAATTTACCGGGTGAGCGGGGGCGGTCGTGATTGCCGAGGGTGTTGCACTCCCATCCCCCGGCAGGGACGCTGGGGAGACGTTCGGCCAGCAGCTTCTTGATAGCGGGGGCATCAGGCCGGTTGACATCGGAGAGATCGAAATTGAAGATCGAATGCAACTCGTCGATGCCGCTGCCGTAATACTCGGTTTTCCTGACCTCGCCCAGGAGTAGCCGGTCATCATAGGTATCGACCAGCTCGCGGAGTTCCTGCATCAGCAAATGGTTTTCGGGCAGGTCGATCTGGTAGCGCATCCGCTCGTCATACCCGGCTTCGACCCACTCTTCACCTTCCAGGCGTTTGAGCCAGGTTTCTTCCATCGGGGTAGGTGTATTCGAGTCAGGAAGGTCTTCATCTTCGTAGATTGTGCCGATAGCATCCAGGCGGAAACCATCAACGCCGCGATCAAGCCAGAAGCGCATCACATCGAACATGGCCTGTTTGACGGCGGGGTTGCGCCAGTTCAGGTCGGGCTGGCGTTCAAAGAAGAAGTGATAGTAATACTGCCCGGTACGCTCGTCGAAAGTCCAGGCGGGGCCGCCAAAGGTCGATACCCAGTTGTTGGGCGGGCCGCCGTCTTTGCCATCGCGCCAGATGTACCAGTCACGGTAGGGATTGTCGCGGCCTGACCGGGATTGCACAAACCAGGAGTGTTCATCAGAGGTATGGTTGAGAACGATGTCGAGAATGATGCGGATTCCGCGCCGGTGGGCTTCCTCCAGCAGGCGGTCGAAGTCTTCGAGGGTGCCGTATTCGGGCGCGATGCCGGTGAAGTCGGCGATATCGTAGCCCACGTCAAAAAGCGGTGAGGGATAAAAAGGCGAAAGCCAGATCACATCGATGCCCAACCACTGCAAATAGGTGAGCTTTTCGATCACGCCGGGCAGGTCGCCGATGCCGTCGCCGGTGGAATCGGCAAAAGAACGGGGATAAATCTGGTAGCCGACTGCATCTTTCCACCAACCGGGGATCGTTTCCTTTTTTATCTCGTCGTGCAGTCTGCGGCGCTCTTCGATCCATTGATCGACCAGGAGAAGGGTAACGCCGACGACGATCATGTGATCGGAGAGATTTGAGACATTGGAAAAGGTAGGGGTCAGCCGGACGTTGACGTAGTCGATCACAACCCCGTCATAAACTACCCGGTCGAGGGCATTGCCCAGCGCACCGCCGGCGGTCATCGCCAGCCCCAGGCGGGACATCCAAGCGTAATCGGGAAGAGTCGGATATATGACGGTGAAGCCGATCACGGTGATGACCGCCAGGATCAGGAAAACGTCGGCGGCAACGGGAAGGATACCGAAAGCAGCTCCCGAATTGTGGCTGCGGGTGAGGCTGATAAATCCATTAAACAGGCTGAAACCATCCCAGGTTTCACCGATTTGAAGATTGGTGACGACAAACTGCTCGACGGCCTGATCGATAGCAATCACGAGGAGGATCACGCCGACGTACAGGCCCCAGCGTTTGAGTGTTT
>DAOUES010000420.1:0-17354 GCA_034430335.1 Anaerolineae bacterium
GTCGGGCCGCTCGACATGCCGGGGCGCGGCACCGAACACCTTGTCGAGCAGTTGCGAATCCTTCACCAGTTGTAAACAAAAAGAGTGGGATCGTGATGACCCCACTCCCGATAGTCAGTTCAGGTTGAGCGAAGCTTACTTCTTGCCCTGCTCTCTCAACACGGCGTGCGCCGCCGCCAGACGTGCAATCGGCACGCGGTAGGGCGAGCAGCTTACGTAGTTCAAACCGATGCGGTGGCAGAAGTCGATGCTCGTCGGCTCACCACCGTGCTCACCGCAGATGCCCACCTCGAGGTCGGGGCGGGTCGCGCGGCCCTCGGTCACGGCGATTTCCATCAGGCGGCCAACGCCGACCTGATCGATGGCCTGGAAGGGATTGACCGGCAGGATGTCGAGGTCATCCGGGTCGGCGTAGCGGAGCAGGAACTTGCGCTCTGCATCGTCACGGCTGAGACCGAAGGTCATCTGGGTCAGGTCGTTGGTGCCAAAGCTGAAAAACTCGGCGACTTCGGCCATCTCCCCGGCGGTCAGCGCGGCACGCGGAATTTCGATCATCGTGCCGAACTTGTATTTAACCTCGATGCCCTTTTCTGCCATGACCTGCTTGGCAACTTCGACCAGCAGCGGCTGAATCTTGTTCATCTCGTTGACATGGCTGGTCAGCGGGATCATCACCTCAGGCAGAACAGTCACGCCTTCCTTTTCGGCGTCACAAGCGGCCTCAAAGATCGCGCGAACCTGCATCTTATTCAGCGACGGCATGGTGATACCCAGGCGGCAGCCGCGCAAACCCAGCATCGGGTTGAACTCGTGCATGTCCTCGACCATTGCCAGCAGGTGTTCTTTTGCCGCGTCGCTCTTGCCCGTAGCCTTCAGCGTGGCTACTTCGGCTACCAGTTCTTCGAGTGAAGGCAGGAACTCGTGCAGCGGCGGGTCGAGCAGGCGGATGATGACCGGGAGGCCGTCCATCGACTTGAAGATGCCGTGGAAGTCGTCGCGCTGAAGCGGCAGCAGGACTTCTTTCAGCACACGCTCGAACTCATCGGCGTCACCGCCCTGGTGGGCGAGAATGGCTTCCTGGAACTTTTCGGTGCGGTCACCGAGGAACATATGCTCGGTGCGGCACAGGCCAATACCCTGAGCGCCGTATCGACGAGCGCGGGTGGCCTGTTCGGGATCATCGGCATTTGCCCAGACCTGCAAGCGGCGAATATCGTCTGCCCACGAAAGGATTCGCTGAAGATCGGGCTGATCATCGAAGGAAGGCGCAACGGTGGGAATCTCACCCAGGAAAACACGCCCGGTGCCGCCGTCCAGTGAGATGACGTCACCTACCTTGACGACAACATCGCCGACGGTGAACTGCCCGGCAGCAAAGTCGATGCTGAGGTCTTCACAGCCTGCCACACAGGGCTTACCAAGCTGGCGGGCAACGACCGCGGCGTGGCTGGTCGCGCCGCCGCGCTGGGTCAGGACACCCTTTGCGGCGAGCATACCGTGAACGTCATCGGGGGTTGTTTCGGGGCGAACCAGGATGACCGCTTCGCCTGCCTGCGCTTTTGCCTGCGCTGTATCGGCGTCGAGGTAAACGACACCAACCGCCGCGCCCGGCGAGGCATTGAGGCCCTGGGTCAGGACTTTGGCATTTGCCATCGCTTTGGCATCGAAACGGGGATGGAGCAGCATGTCGATCTGCCCGGCTTCGATGCGGGCAACCGCCTCTTCCTTGCTGATCAGCCCTTCTTCGACCATGTCGACGGCGATCTTGACGGCGGCAGCGGCGGTGCGCTTCCCGTTGCGGGTCTGGAGCATCCACAGTTTGCCGTGCTCGACTGTGAATTCCATGTCCTGCATTTCACGGTAGTGGTTCTCCAGCAGCTTGGAGACTTCCATCATTCTCTCGTGAATCTCAGGGGCCCTTTCTTCAAGATCGGCGACCTTCAGCGGCGTGCGCGCGCCGGATACCACGTCCTCGCCCTGAGCGTTGAACAGGTACTCGCCGAACAATTCGATCTCGCCAGTGGCGGGATTGCGGGTGAAGGCGACGCCGGTGCCGCAGTCATCGCCGACGTTGCCAAAGACCATCGCCATGACGTTGACCGCCGTGCCGAGGTCGTGGGGAATGCCGGTAGCATTGCGATAGTTAATGGCCGGTGCGCCATTCCAGGATTTAAATACGGCGGCGACGGCAAGCTCAAGCTGCTTCCAGGGGTCCTGCGGGAATTCTCCGCCGGTTTCTTCTACGATCAGGTCCTTGAACTGCTGGACAACCGTCTTCCACCCCTCGGCGGAGACTTCAGGGTCGCTCTTGACGCCCTCTTTTGCCCTGATCTGCTCGATGTAGTGTTCGAACTTCAGACCTTCGATGTTGAGGACGACCTTGCCGAACATCTGCACCAGGCGGCGGTACGAGTCCCAGGCAAAGCGGTCACCGGCTTTGGCGGCCAGCGCTTCGACCGACTCGTCGTTCAGGCCCAGGTTGAGGATGGTGTCCATCATACCGGGCATCGAAATACGCGCACCGGAGCGAACAGAAACCAGGAGCGGATCGCTGTTATCGCCGAACTCGCGTCCCATCTTCTTGCTGAGATGTTTCATCCCCTCGACGGTCTGTTCCCACATGCCTTCGGCGAATTGTTCGCCCGCATCGAGATAGGCGAGACAGGCTTCAGTCGAAACCGTGTAGCCTGGTGGAACCGGCAGACCGATACTGGTCATTTCGCCCAGGTTAGCGCCCTTACCGCCAAGAAGGTTCCGCATCGATGCATTGCCTTCTTCGAAGGTATATACCCACTTTTTAGCCATATTTTAAAACTCCTCTCATTGGAAGGATCGACCTTAAGTTTATCCCATCGGATCTAATGAACTGGCAGAGTGCCTTTATGGAGTGCATGAATGAGACAACTGCACAACCGGGTCGGCAAATCACGCGGTGCCTGGATAATTGTACCGCATTTGAGCAGGACGTAAAGCTATAAGTGTTCCTCCCGCGTTTTTAACACGGTTTTTAGAAAATTGAGGTCCTGTCACCCAGGATACCGGCGCTTTCGGTCGGGCAGATGGTGCACCGTTATCGGGCTGATGGCCGAGATCGACCTTCCCCATGTCGGCGAGGGTCCTCTCCGCCAACCGGTTGATGTGATTCTCGTACCGGTGGGGTGTCAATAAAATCAACCACCTGTCTGAGAAACAAACCCCTCCTATGCCGGACGTAATCTGAAGCCGCAGCTTTTACCATATAAATACAACAACGGCAGTAATTATGGTCTCAGCGATGCCCCGGCAGGAGGGGAAAAGATGGGTAAAGTCAAAGTCAATCACAGGCAGTTGGGGCTACTGATCATTTTGCTCATACTTTCTCTTATTGGCATACGAAATATCGACACCGGCCCCAGCCATGAGATATTTCCCCCTGAAGCCGCCTTGCTCGGCCAGAACCCACTTGAAGCAGGTAGTTCGCCGGGAGCGTCTGACGCCCCCACCAAGTGGAACAAGACTACGATCACCTACAGTTTTGAAAACTGTCCTCGTTCCCTCGACTGCGCTGCCGCCCATACGGCTGTACGAGAAGCAATGGCCGCCTGGGAATCGGTCGCCAGCATAGAACTGGTCGAAGTGCCTGCCGCCGGAGACATAAACATCAAATGGGCAGCCGGTGAAAACGGTTTTCCTTATCCCTTTGATGGGCCGGGCGGTCGGCTGGCGCATGGCATTTTACCGGTAGAGGGGATCGGCGAATGGGCCGGTGATATTCACTTCGACGATGACGAGAACTGGGTAACGACCCTGCCCACTCTGCCATACCCCCAACAGATATATCTACCTTCGGTTGCTCTGCACGAGATCGGGCATGCCCTGGGTTTGCAGCACAGCCTCGATCCGGGTTCGATTATGTGGGCCTATTACGTACCTGGACGCGGTATTGGCGCTGCCGATGTATTCGCTATCCAGGCGCTCTACGGCCCGCCGCCTGCCGCGCCGTCAGCGGCCCCGTCGACCATCACGCCGTAGGCTGTTCAGGCGGGTAAATTGGCAACCCCTCAAAATCCCTATCCCCGCAGCAAGCCGCGAGGCTTTACGGGATTTTGCCCCTTGCGGGGTACGGGGGGTTGCTCGCCAACTGCACCAAAGCTCCGCCCTGTGGAGCCTTCGGCTCCAGCCATTCATCCCCCCAGCAAGCTGGGGGGCATTCTGGCCAGTGCAGTAAAAAACCCTTGACGGCGTAAGCTCAACATGGGCTTACGCCGTTTTCGATTCCCTCGATTCCAACCTGATCGTCGAACTGGCCTATTTGTATAAATTCCACTACACTGCAAGCAGGCATTTTCAAGCCGCGCCATTGCAAAAAATAAGGAGTGAGAATAGGGATACGAGTATGCTGCACCGGGACCTTCGCTTGTGCCAGATAAGGTAACCTGGGAAAAACGAAGAATTAACGAAACCAGGGGAACCCATCCCCACTGTTACCTAGCGACGCTCGCCCGCCCGGCGAGGTGACACGACTGACCGGCATCAATGAAAAGGACCTAAGCTAAAATGCAGAACCGTCTATACGTTGGCAACCTGCCCTATTCCACAACTGAAGAACAACTCCGCGAGTATTTTGGTGAGTATGGCGATGTTCAGGAAATTGCAATTATAACCGACCGCGAAACAGGGCTTTCAAAGGGATTTGGCTTTGTCACAATGACCACTGAGGAAGATGCTGTCGCCGCTATGAACGGACTCAACGGAACAGCATTTGGCGGCAGAACGATTAAAGTCGACCTCGCCCGTCCCCGCGCCGAACGACGCCCTCGACAGCAGGGTTACGACCGACGCTAATTCTCACCGGCAGGCAAAAACCAAAGGGAGACTATCGGGAATATCTCGGTCTCCCTTTTATGTTGCCGGACGGCTTTTTGCGCCTCTTTGTGAAATATGGCACTAATTAATCTTGACATTTCTCATTGTTCTATCGGCTGAAGTGAGGTATTTTCCCTGCTTGATCTATCTTTATTCTGCGGGCTTTGTATCACAAGGAGGAACTCATGAGTGGCGTCGATCACAAGCGGCTGATGATTCCTGGGCCGGTCGAGATTCGTAAAGAGATTCTCGAAGCACAGTCCCAGTGGATGATTGGGCACCGTTCAGGCGAATTCAAAAAGTTATTTTCCGATTTACAAGCAAAACTTAAACAGGCATTCCTGACCGAAAGCCGTGTCTACATCAGTACGTCGTCGGGATCAGGTTTGTGGGAAGCCGCGTCACGCTGCTGTGTCCGCGACGACAGGAAAGTCCTGCATCTCACCAACGGGGCATTCAGCAACCGGTGGGCAGACGTAAGCCGGGCCAACGGCAAACAGGTCGACGTACTCTCCGTGAATTGGGGCGAGGGGTTCACCCCCGATCTGGTTGAGGACGCCCTCAAGAACGATCACTATGATGCCGTCTGCCTCGTACACAACGAAACGAGCACCGGGGTGATCAGCCCGGTCAAGGAAATCGGCGAGGTCGTCAGCCGGTACGACGATACCCTGTTCCTGCTCGATACCGTCAGCGGCGTTCTGGGTGCAGAACTTCGCACCGACGACTGGAAGATTGACGTTGCCCTGACCTCCTCTCAGAAAGCCTTCGCTTTGCCGCCGGGCGTAGCTTTCGGCGCTGTAAGCGACCGTGTCCTGGAACGCGCAGAGCAAATCGAGTTTCGAGGATATTATTTCGACTTTCTGACGTTGGAAAAGAACCTCGCGAAAGACAACACTCCCACCACGCCCCCGATCTCGATCATGTTTGCCGCCGACCAGCAGCTTGACGACGTGCTGGCCGAAGGATTGGAAAATCGCTGGGCGCGCCACCTCCAGATGCGGGATCGCACCGTAGCCTGGGCGCAGGCTCGCGGGTTCGAGCTGTACGCGGCGGAAGGCTTCCGCTCGCCGACGGTAACCTGCATCAAGAACACCCTCGGTATCGACGTGTTCGAGATGGAAGCATTCATGGCGGAGAAGGGCTTCGCCATGGACAAGGGCTATGGAAAGATCAAGGGCGAGACGTTCCGTATTGCCCACATGGGCGATATGCAGCTTGACACCCTGGAAGAAGTGCTCGCCGGCCTGGACGACTTTATCGGCAAGTAACGTTAATTCGTATTCTGGCTGTTGGGCAGGCTACAATAATCGCTTATTAGTAGCCTGCTTTTCATTCTTATCAATGGGATTGCGTTTATGACCACAATTGTCGTGCTTGACGGGGATCAAACCGGACAGGAGCTTTTGGAAGAAGCCCTTCGCACACTCGATCCCGATGTCACCCGTTGTGATCTATCTTTCAAGAGATTTGATCTCTCACTCGAAAACCGCCGGGCAACCGGCAACCAAGTCGTCTATGACGCCGGTGAACAGATCAAGAAAGCCGGTTATGCGATCAAGGCGGCGACGATTACGCCCGGCGATCCCGATGACGTAGGCAGCCCAAATGCACTGCTCCGCGAATTGATCGGTGCCCAGGTGATTCTGCGCACCGGTCGGCGCATCCCCCATATACGGCCTGTCGCGGGCGTCCACGCGCCGATTGCCGTCGTCAGGATGGCCGTCGACGGCGCATACAATGCCAAAGAATGGCGCGAGGGTGAAGGGCTTGAGGAAATTGCCTTCAGCACCCGCCGCATTTCTCGCCGCACCTGCCGGGCGGTCGCCGAGTACACTTTCCGTTATGCGCAGCGCAATTCGGCGACGGTCTTTGGCGGCCCGAAGTATACCGTCAGCCCGATTTATGAAGGGATGTTCAAAGAAGAGTTAGATGCCGCTCATGAGCGATATCCCGATGTCCGCTATAATCTGCACCTGATCGATGCGACCTACGCCCTTCTTTTGGAAACCTCCGGCGAAGCATTGGTGATCCCGGCCCTCAACCGGGACGGCGATACGATCAGCGACCTGATCCTCAAAATGTTTGGCACGATTGCCGGGGCAGAATCGGCAGTGCTGGCCCTCGATGACGATTTCAGAGTCAAAACCATCATCACAGAAGCGCCGCACGGCACCGCCCCGATGCTCGAAGGGAAGAATATTGCCAACCCGATGGCGATGATCCTTGCCGGGGCGGCTTTATTACGTAATTTGCATACCGGTGCGGGCACTGCCGCAAGCCGGGCCATTTACGAATCGTGTTTCGAAGCCGTCTACGACGGGATCAGGACTCCCGATCTCGGCGGGCAAACCTGTACCACCGATTTCACCGATGAGGTCATCAAGCGGGTCAAAGGGAAACTAGAGGTGTGGGAATCTCTAGGCGATTGACTTGATAAGAAATAACGAAGCCGGATCACCTCGAAGTGATCCGGCTTTTTTGTTGGTTCGGCTACGCCGCCTGGCTGTGATCGAACTCCCAGCGCGGCGTATGCGGCCCGCCATACTCGCGCGACAGCAGCAGGTCGATCAGGGCTTTGCGGGCATACACTTCGGGGATCATGGTCAGCCCGCATGCGATATGTTTGCAAATCGCCTGGCGTCGGGAAGAAAACTCGAAATACGGGCAGCCGCACTTCAACTTTCGCCGGTCGAGGTCGATCACCACGTCATAGCCATGCATCACGTACACCCAGTAATCGACGCTGCTGTCAACCAGCACGGCCTCTTCGGGGTTCATATCGTCGAGACGCGGAACGCCCGCCCGTCCACTGCGCCGGGCATCGCTGACCAGCGCTACATTCAACAGTTCATCCACCGACAGGTGCCCGTACCGCCCGGCAATCAGATCATTTTCTATCTGGCTCAAGGCAGCTTCGGGAAGCTGGCGCAGCAGCCGTTCGATGAGAACAGCCTTCGACTGGCCGGGGATGCGATGCAAGCCATAGTGTGCAGCCAGGTAGTTGAGCATGGGCATACTTGTATCACGCAGCAGGTTGACCAATATCGACGACTGCTGTGATTTCCCGCCGTGTGTGACCGTCAGCCCGTATTGTGAACCTTTTTTCTGCTCTTCCATCATAACTTCACCACATCACTTTTTACCATTACGCGCTCTATCATCTACATAATACCACCCGGCTGTGACAGGTAATGTCACAACTGGATGGCAGGGTAAATTGGCAACCCCTCAAAATCCCTATCCCCGCAGCAAGCTGCGAGGCTTTACGGGATTTTGCCCCTTACGGGTACGGGGTTGCTTGCCAACTGCACCAGGGCTTCGCCCTGTGGAGCCTTCGGCTCCAGCCATTCATCCCCCCAGCAAGCTGGGGGGCATTCTGGCCAGTGCAGTAAACCGGTGATCGGAGGATGAGCGGCGGGTGCATCCACGTTTGGGGGCAGATCAAATCTCTATCCCGGGGCTGAAGCCGCCAGGCTCAAGTGGGGATCAGGCGACCGGGATGGATTGGCCGAACGCGATGCGCCCCCAACTATGAATGCACCCATGAGCGGCGGTGGCCTTGCGGGTTTTTACCGACTTATACTATAATATCCTTGTAATGGTACAACATATGTTGCATGATCACAGCAATACTTTGCCGTTTCGACGGCATATTGCTGGCAGAATTAGGAGATAAAGCGAGGTTACCATGGGTATGAAAGTCTCATGCCTGCAAGATAATCTGGCACGTGGGCTGAATACTGTCGGGCGGGCCGTTGGAACACGCACCACACTGCCGGTGCTTTCCAATGTGCTGCTCGCTACGGACAACGGGCGGCTGCGACTGGCCGCAACCAATCTCGACATGGGCATTACTGCCTGGATCGGCGCTTCCGTCGAGGAGGACGGCGCGATTACCGTCCCGGCGCGGACCCTCAGCGACCTGGTCAACACCCTGTCACCCGAACGTGTCGACCTGGAGGTCGCCGTCCGGACGAATGCCCTTCACCTTGCCTGCGGTTCGACGACCGCGACCATCAAGGGGATCGACGCCTACGAATTTCCGCCCATCCCGGAACCCGGTGAAGAAGATGAACGGCTCCCCATTCCGGCGGATTTGCTAAAAGAGACGATCAACATGGTGGCGTTTGCCGCCGCCCGCGACGACAGCCGCCCGATCCTGACCGGCGTCTCGGTCAGCTACGAAAACGGCCTGCTGACCATGGCCGCCGCCGATGGCTTCCGGCTGTCAGTTCGCGAGATACCCATCGAAGCCGAGTTCTACGAAAGCTTCCTGATGGTGATCCCCTCCAAAGCACTGATGGAACTGGCTCGCATCAGTTCGGACGACGAAGAGTTCTCCGAACTGGTTCTCCCGCGTGATCGCTCCCAGGTCTTGTTCCATATGGAAAGTGTCAATGTCGCCTCGCAGTTGATCGACGGCACCTTCCCTGACTATCGCCAGATCATCCCGCGCGACATTTCCACCCGGACCATCGTCTACACCGCCGACCTGCTGCGCGCCTGCAAACGCGCCGACATCTTCGCCCGTGAAGCGAATCACACCGTGCGCTTTGTTGCCGAACCCCAGGACGGGATGGGCGGCATCGTCCGCATCCGCGCCCAGGCATCGGAAACCGGCGAAAACGAAGTGGTTCTCGATGCCAGCATCGAGGGCGACGGCCTGGAAATTGCCTTCAATGTTCGCTATTTGATCGATGTCCTGAGCGTCATTCCGCAGGACCAGGTTGTGATCAAAACCATTCGCCCGGACAAACCGGGCGTGATCCAACCGGTTGGCGACGAAAGTTTCACGCACGTCATCATGCCGATGCACATCGGGCGATAAACCATACCATTTACCAAAATCCATACAGGAGTCCGGCCAACAAGCCGGACTCCTGTCGTTTATATCAAAACACTGATGCGTTTCTATCGTTGATCTAATATTCGTTCGCTATCTTTAGTGGTGTGAACCACCGACGAAATCGCCAGCCTGTGACCATGCTAAGGACAGCTCCGTGATCCGTGCTTTTGACGCACCCATTATTTCAAACGACCAGAGCCTCGAACGCCTGCTCGCCGCCCCAATCCCAAGCCTCATTCTTTTTTGGGATGGCAAAACGCTGCCGGAAGCACTCAGCCAGGCAATGATCGACCTGGCAAAGAAGAATGCCGGGGAACTGGTCATTGCCAAGATAAACTGGCGGGACAATCCCGTTGCCACAAGCCGTTTTCGCCTCGCCGATGGCATCACCTTAATCGGCATCAGAGAAGGCGTCGAGATCATCCGGGCTGACAGCCCGAAGGCCGCCGAAATCGATCGTTACGCCGACTACCTGCTCGGAAACGGCCCGGAGCCTGGAATCGAGAAACCCCATCGCACCACGCATCACCCCGGCACAGACCATCCATCGGCGGCCACCGATGCGACTTTCGAGCAGCAGGTCTTGAAATCTCCTATCCTGGTGCTTGTCGATTTCTGGGCACCCTGGTGTGCCCCCTGCCGCATGGTTGCCCCGGTATTGGAGCAGTTGGCGAAAGAATACAGTGGCCGCCTCCGTATCGTAAAACTAAACGTCGATGAAAACCCACATTTCGCCGGTCGATATGGCGTACAGGGTATTCCTACCATGTTGATCATCCAGAACGGCACAGTCGTCGAGCGGATTGTCGGCGCGGCGTCAAAAGAACATCTACGGGCAAAACTCGACGCGCTGCTGTAGCCCCCGGTCAGCAGCGAACCGTTCCGATGTCTCACACCGTCGGCAGTACGTTGACACGCCCCAACGCATGCTGTATGGTATCCCCTGAGCAGGACAATCAATCTGCCATTAGCTACTGATGGGAGAGGCAGACTTATGGCTTCCATGCCCACCGAGCAAAAACACGCAGCCTCGCTGATCTCGCTGCGGCGCAGTTTCCGCCTTCGCCAGCCCGGTATCTTGCTGATGGGTATCGGGATGTGGCTGGTGATCGGAGTCTTCGGGCTTCTTGGCCCGGTTGTCAGACTCTCCCAGAATGCAGGTTGGGCCTACTTCATCTCGATTTTTGTTTTATTGCCCACCGTGCTCAGTTGTCTCGAACTGCGGAGCTGGGTCGGGCATTCCGGCGGCAGCTACCGGCTGATCAGGGCCGCCGAGCGGAACGACTTTACATTTTTCGCCGGGTGGGTTCACATTCTTGGCTGGGCCGGACTGAGCGCCTACCTGGTCCAGTTGTTCGCGCAGTACACCGGGCGGCTGATTGTCCTGGCAACGGGCTGGACAATCGACAGTTCTTTACTTACAACCGGGTTGATCGCGCTGCCGCTGCTCTTCTTCGTCTTGACAAACACCATCGGTTCGCGCCCACCCTGGAAGCTCGGCATCTGGCTGATCAGCAGCGTAATCGTCGGGCTGGTCGTCCTGCTGACCGCGCTTTTTTTTCACCGGGCCGGACAGCCGGTAAGCACCGCCAGCGTCCTCTCGACACAGGATCATTTCTCCTACACGGTCGTTCTTCTCACAGCCGGTCAATGGGCAATAGAACTGCTATCGGAAACCGGCGACCGGCGCAAGCGGACACCCCGCAGCGCGCTGCTGCTGCTGTCCGGCGGCGCTTTGATCGGGGGAACTCTGGCCCTGGTCGGTACTCCGTTCGCCCGTGAAGTCCTGACCGTTCTCAAGCAGCAGGGTCTCTCCGATACATTGTACCTTACCGCCCTCGCCGAAATGATGTTCCCCGGCTATGGTGAATTGACCACGCTGATCATGGGATCACTGGTAACCGCCATTTCCTGGCAGGTTCTTGCCCTGATCATGCTGAGGCGTTTCCAGGTGATTGGCCTGGCCGGGTGGATACCCGGCTGGCTCCGGCGTTCTTACACGGCCTTCGATACGCCCGCCCTGCTTATCCTTTTTCAGGCACTCGTTACCGTCGTGGCGCTGCTGGCCGGTGAAGGTCTCACCGTGCTGTTGGGCGGCAGAGTCGACGCCATCTTAATCTACGCGATGATCGCTTCGATGAGCATCCTGCTGCTCCAATTGGGCGTAAACGTCGCGGCGATCATGCTCGGCAAACATCCCAGGGCAGAAGATCGCGCCTTCCGGCTACCGCTCTACCCGATCATCCAGGCCACCGGTGCAGCGATCAGCTTTCTGCTGCTGGTTGCCATCTCCTGGGAGGTGCTGGCCGTTGGAGTGCTGTGGCTCGGATTGGGCGCTCTGCTCTACTGGCAGAGCGCGCTAGAACGTATGCGCACGTCCGAGTTGGGGCGGACGGTTTTTCAGGACGCCCCCGATATCACCTCCGATTTCCCGGTCGTCGTGCCGGTCGCCAATCCCGAAACCGCCGCCGACCTGGTCGCTTTTGGGGCGGCGATAGCCAGGAAAAACGGGGGACATGTCAGCGTCGTGCAGGTGTTGGAGGTGCCCGACCAGCTTCCCCTCGATTCGGAGCGCGTCCACGCGCAGCAGGCGCTCGACCTGCTCGAACGGGTGCTCGAAGAAGGCGAACAATACGGCGTCCCCATCGAAGGCGTCACACGGCTTTCCCGCAGCATTTCCCAGGGTATTCTCGACACGGTCGCGGAAGAAGGCGCAAAGGCGCTCGTGCTTGGATGGAACGCCCGCGAAATGATCGCCGCCCACCGGGGTCTGGGGTCAATTCTCGACGAACTTCTCGAAAATGCCCCCTGTGACGTGATCGTCGTGCGCGGCCAGTGGCAGCACAACCCGTCCCAGGTCATTGTGCCGGTGGCCGGTGGCCCTCACGCGCCGCGCGCGGCTGAACTGGCCCTGTCGCTCACCGCCGAATCCGGTGGCATGGTCACGCTGCTCAACATCGCCCGCGAGATGGACGGCAGCACCGCTGTCGAAACGGGGATCAGGCTGGTCAACCGGGTGCGTGACGAACTCAGCGATCCCGACCGGGTGCTCCCGCGCGTCCTCCAGGCGCGGTCGGTACTGGCAGGCATTCTGGAAGCCTCTCAGGATCAGGATATCATTCTACTGGGAGCAAGTGAGGCGAGTTTTCTCGACCGCACTTATTTTGGCCATCTTCCATGGGAGGTCACCCGCAACACCGAGCAGATGGTCGCCCTGGTGCGCGGTTACACGGGCTTCACGAATCTGCTGGCCCGCCGCATCTGGCAGTTTTTCGCGAACCTGCTCCCGACTCTTGTTTCGGAAGAACAGGCCGATCTGTACCAGCATCTTCGCGCCGCCGCCCGTCCCAACATCAACTACTTCGTTCTGATCACCCTCTCGGCGGTCATTGCCACGCTCGGTTTGCTCCTGAACAGCCCGGCGGTGATCATCGGCGCGATGCTCGTCGCCCCGCTGATGAGTCCCATCGTCGCGGCGGCGTTGGGCATCGTCACCGGCGACGGGCGAACGCTGGGCAACGCCCTCACCTCGACCTTGCAGGGCGTGCTGGCCGCGATCTTTATCGCCATCATCTTCACGCTGATTTCCCCGCTCGCCCACGCCAGCCCGGAGGTTCTGGCCCGCACCCAGCCCAACCTGCTCGACCTACTGGTCGCGCTGGCTTCCGGCATGGCGGGTGCCTATGCCATCGCCCGCAAAGAAGTCGGCGAAGCGCTGCCCGGTGTCGCCATCGCAGCGGCATTGATGCCGCCCGTCTGCACGATTGGAATCGGCATCGCCCTGGGCAGCGCCGCGATCAGCATGGGTGCGCTGCTGCTGTTCGTCACCAACCTGGTGGCGATCATCTTCAGTTCGGCTGTCGTCTTCCTGCTGTTGGGCGTTCGCCCGCCGCAGCTTCCCCAGCGCCAGCGCTGGCTAAAACAAGGGCTGCTGGTATCGATTGCATCGCTCTTCATTCTCAGTATTCCGTTGTGCGGGGTACTCTACAACACAGCAGCAGAAGACCAGATCAAGGGAAGAGCCAATCAGGAGATTCAGCAGATCGTCTCCACCTGGGAAGGCACCCAACTGGTCGACCTGAATATCGACGTCACCCGGCGGAGCGTTTCGATAAATGGAACACTCTACGCGACCGGTGATATACCAACATATGATATAAATGCATTAGAAAATACGCTCGGCGAGGAACTGGGCCGCGAGGTGACCATCGACCTGATCGCGATCCAGGGGACTGCAATCGATAGTCCGGCCCCATAAGTGGGGACTATTCAAACAGCCGGGCGATCTCATCCCGCGCGGGCCGCGCCAAAAGTCCTCCGGTGGTCGAGTCAATCACCATAGAGTCGCCATCATGAACATGCCCGATATCGAAAGCCGCGATGTTTTCTTCGGCAAGTGCGGCGATCACCCGCGCCGAATCGCCCGGATGAACGGCCAGCAGCAGCGCACCGCTGGCAATCGCGCCGAGCGGATTCAATCCGAAGGCTTCACACAATACCCTACCATTGTCCAGAACTGCCTGAGAGGGATCGACGACCAGCCGCTTTTGCGAGGCGTCGGCCATCTCCCACAGCGCGGTCGCCAGCCCGCCCTCGGTTGGATCGTGCATGGCATGCACCCGCCCTGACTGCATGGCGATGTGCGCATCCTTGACGACGCTGATCCCCGGATTGTGCAGGTATCCGGCGCAGCGCTTGACGAATTCATCAGGCAGCGTCCGGCGAAGGTCGGCGGCTTTTTCACCGGCAATGATCGCCGTCGCCTCGATGGGCACGCCCTTCGTCACGATCAGCGCATCGCCCGATTGGGCGCTCCCGGTATGCACCAGCCGGTCTTTCTCGACGAATCCCAGCATCGTCCCGGTGATGATCGGGCGGTCGATGCCATAGGTGATCTCGGTGTGCCCGCCGATCAGCGTGATATCTAGCGCTTTGCAAGCTCCGCCGATCTGGTCGTAGATTTCATCGACCAGCGCCCGGTCGGTTTTTCCCTCCGGCAGCAGGAGGACGGCCATGAACCAGGCCGGTTGGCCGCCCGTCGTGGCGATGTCGTTCGCATTGACGTTGACCGCGTACCAGCCGATCTCCTCGGTGGCAAAGGTGATCGGGTCGGATTTGGCGACAAGGTAGGTGTCAGTCCCAACATCGAGCACGGATGCATCCTCACCCGGCTGCGGTCCGACGATCACCCTCGGATCGCCAATGGGATATCGCGTCAGCAGGTCGGCAAGTACGTCATGGGGAAGTTTGCCTAAAGGAAAGACGGCCATCATGTTGTTTCTCAATCGCTTTGCGGCCAACAATGCGGTAGATTATGCTTCACGGCCTGTTCACGGCGCAAATAATCCAACCATTGACACTCGGAATCACCGGTGACAAAACGCAAAGCTAAAAAACGGCAAACAAATACCAGGCGGATCAGGCAGTTGCGCCGGGCGCTCCGCCACCGCAATGCCCTGACCCGCCGCCGGGCGGCCTTAGCGTTAGGCGAACTTGGCGATCCTGCCGGGGTGGGCTGCCTGTCGCAGGCGCTGCGCCACGACCGTGACAGCTACGTCCGGCGGGAAGCGATCAAAGCGCTGAAGGCCATCGGCTGCGAATCTGCCGTCGACAGGTTGATCGAAGCGATGTTCAGCGCCAGCGTCGAAGAGACTCCTCTGGCGGCCCAGGCGCTCGCCGGGCTGGAATCAACACGGGCCGCGCTTGCACTCGAAATTCGGGCGATCATTTCCCGCAACAACTGGGGTGCGTTTCAAGAGCTGCCCGAAGAGGCAAACCAGGTGTTGTCCATTGTGCTCCAGAGCGATCAATATGCCAACTGGCCCTCGGCTAAACGCCAGCGCGTGCTGACCGCGGCGGTGGATAACGGCGTGATCCCCCCCGCTCGCTTTCGTAAGCAGTTAGCCAATATCGGGTTGTACCGGAGCGGCGTGCATACCCTCGGTGATTTGCTGCGTGGTCTGCGTCATTCCAACAACGCCGTCCGCATTGCCGCGATTCACCGGCTCGCTGCGAGCGCCCAATTCCCCTGGATCGCCTGGCTCTTAAAATGGGAATACCGGCGGGCAATCCGCGCCGGGAGTGACCACAAACTTATCGCTTCTCTGATTCGCGGGTTGGAGCAGGCCGGCGATACCAGCGCCATCGAACGGATCGTCGAGCAGACAAAAGCGGCCAACCCAACCGAAGCCCGTGAAGCGCTCCGTTTGTTAGGTGAAATCGCATCACCAAAGGCGGTTGAAGCGCTTTTCTGGTTCATCGCCAACCCACCCGCCGGGCATGGCAACGTCGGGGCGGCCTGGCAGTCGCTTGAGGCTGTCGGCCCAACCGTCGTCGATATACTCCACTGCCTGCTCGACCACGACTCAGCGCCGGTGCGCCAGCAGATGGTCGAAGCCATTTCCCGCAGCGGGCACGGAGACACCATCCCGCTGCTGGTTCAATTGAGCCATGACGAACACAGCGCCGTTCAGACTGCCGCGCTCAAGGCGGTTGCCTTGCTCAACACTGCCGAAGCCGCCGACATCCTGTTCGACCTCGCCGGATCGATCCCGCGGGCACAGGTGATCGCCGCCCTCGCGACCATGACTCACGCCCGCAGCCTGGAAAGGCTGCGCCAGCTCGATCCCAACGCCACAACTCTCGGCGGGGTGCTGCTGAACACCGATCACCAGCCGGTTCAGAATGCCGCCGTCCAGGTTGTTCAGGAGCAGCTCTCACCGGATCGTGAACACTGGCAGTGGAAAGCGATCAGCCCGCGTGCCCTCACTGATGACGAGGGTGGGTTTTATCTGCCGATCCCCGGGCTGAACAGCGAGCCGGCCCCGCGTCTCAAGGTCAATCTTCCTCTCAGCGCGGCCAGCCGGGATCGCGAGTCCTTCTTCGCCGATATCAGGATCAGCCCCGGCGAAGACAATCAACTCCAGGCCAGAATCGACAGGTTCCTCGACCGCTTATCCATTCAATACAAACGCACACTTATCGACACCGACGAGTAACGGCTCACCGCTCCTGTATCCACACCCGTTCACCATCGGTGCGAATCTGTACGATCCCATCCGCGCCAGGCCGGTAAACCTGGACCGCTGCCTGTGGCCGGTCAGCCGCTTCGCCGGACGCCCACACGACGATCTGCGGATCGACCGCTGCCAGGAAATCGCCGGTCACTGCCGACTCGCCCGCTGCGGCCAGGATCGTCGCCCCAGCAGCACCGGGCGACCTGAGTAAGGCGGCCTCGTCGACGCCGTCGCCGGGCAGCAAGAGAGTCATCTGCCCGTAGGCGATCAGCACGCTCACCGGTTGGGGCGATTCACTTTCGGCGGCGGCCTCATAAGGCGCGTCGACGATCATCAGCGTCACACCGTCTCCCACACTGACCGGCATCCCCGGCTGCGCAATGACAACCGGCACACCCTCCGAAATCAACGGCGCGAGATAGGGTTCAGCCGGACTCTCCTCCGGCATGGCCGGAACCATCAGCGCATCGAATTGGTAGCGTTCGAGCAAACCGGGCAGTCCCTCCACGTGTGACCGGCTGGCCTGGGTGACGATCAGCAGATCGAGGCGGCGATCCCAGAACGGGAGCGCATCGCCCAGCGCCGAGGAAAGCTCCCGACCGCTCCCACCCACGTCGATCAGCACCTGGCGACCGCTTGGCGTC
>DAOUES010000421.1:0-2475 GCA_034430335.1 Anaerolineae bacterium
AGCGGCGTCGCGCCGCTCATCGCCACGTCGTTGATCGTGCCATGCACCGCCAGCGATCCGATGTCGCCGCCGGGGAAGAACAGCGGGCTGATCGTGAAGCTGTCGGTGCTGATCGCCAGCTTCGCCCCGCCGATCTCCACCAGGGCGTGGTCGCCCAGCGGATCGAGCGCCGGGTTGTCGAACAACGGCTTGAAAATATGCTCGACGAGGTCGGCGGAGAGCTGACCGCCCCCGCCGTGCCCCATGACGATGGTCGGGTAATCGCGCAGGGGGAGCGGGCATATCCACCCCTCGGCGTTGATCGTTTCGCTGCTGTCGGCCATAGTGGTTCCATTCAATGATCGGTCACAGGGGAAGCATACCCGCCGGGCGCTGAAATCGCAATGATCATATTCGGCACGGCTTCCCCGGCGCTGAAGCACCGGGCTAATGTTTCCTCACTTTTTGATTCCCGGCGTTCAAGCACCGGGAAAACCCTTTTCCCTTTTTCCTCACTCCCCACGTGCTATAATCCGTAGAGAAAATTAGCCAACCCAGACAAGGACATACCGCATGACCGAATCTACACAACAACTGACCGGTGCCGAAAACGTCGCCTGGAATCTCGCCGATCTGTACGCCGCCGTCGACGACCCGGCCATCGACCGGACTCTCGACGAGGCCGACGCCCGCGCCGACCATCTCGCCGAACAGTACAAGGGCCACATCGCCGACCTCGATACCGAGGAGTTACGCGCACTGGTCGAGGAGTACGAGGCGATCCAGGAAGACGCCTACCTGCCCGGTGCCTATGCCTACCTGCTCTGGTCGACCAACACCGAGGACCCCGCACGCGGGGCGCTTCGACAGAAAGTGCAGGAGCGCAGTTCGCAGCTCGATCAGAAGCTGGTTTTTGTCGAACTCGAATGGGCCGCCGTCCCCGACGACAAGGCCCAACCGATGATCGGCAGCTCCGTGCTGGAACCTTATAAGCACTGGCTCGAAGTCGTCCGGCTGCGCCGCCCGTATATGCTCACCGAACCGGAGGAGAAAATCCTCTCCGAGAAAGCGGTCACCGGCAAGCAGGCATGGTCGCGCTACTTCAACGAAGTGATCAGCTCCTCCCGCTACAAGTGGGAAGGCGAACCGGTGCCGCTCGAAATGGTGCTGAACAAGCTTTACGAAACCGACCGCAGCATCCGCAAGCAGGCCGCCGACGCCGTCACCGAGGGGTTGGAGAAGAACATCCGCACCACCACCTATATCTTCAACACCCTGCTCGCCGACAAAGCCTCCGACGACCGCCTGCGGAAGTTCCCCTCCTGGATCAGCGCCCGCAATATCAGCAACGAGGTCGACGACGAATCGGTCGAGGCGCTGATCGAGGCCGTCACCGGGCGCTACGATATCGTCGCCCGCTACTACAAGCTCAAGGCCAGGCTGCTCGGCCTCGACGAGCTTTATCACTACGACCGCTATGCCCCGCTGCCCGCCGCCGATCACTTCTACACCTGGGAAGAGGCCAGCCAGATCGTCCTCGACTCATACGAGGCGTTCGCACCGCGCATGCGGGAGATCACCCAGGAGTTCCTCGACAAAAGCTGGATCGACGCGCCGATCCGACCTGGCAAGCTGGGCGGCGCGTACAGCGCCGGGCTGACTCCCTCCGTTCATCCCTACATCATGCTGAACTTCGAGGGGAAGATGCGCAACGTGATGACCCTCGCCCACGAACTGGGGCACGGCATCCACCAGTATCTATCCCGCGAGGTCGGGATGCTGCAATCGCACACCCCGCTGACCACCGCCGAAACCGCTTCGACGTTCGGCGAGATGCTCATCTTCCAGGCGATGATGGAGCGGGAGGACGATCCGAAGGTGCGGCTGGCGATGCTCACCGGCAAGATCGAGGATTCGTTCGCCACGATCTTCCGGCAGGTGGCGATGAACCGCTTTGAACACGCGATCCACACCCACCGCCGCGAGAAAGGCGAATTATCTACTGAGGATATCAGCGGGTACTGGCTTCAGACTCAGCGGGACATGTTCATCGACAGCCTGAACATGACCGACGATTACGGCATCTGGTGGTCGTACGTCCACCACTTCACCGATTATCCTGGCTACGTCTACGCCTATTCGTTCGGCGAGCTGCTGGTGATGGCCCTCTACGCCCGCTACGAGCAGGCCCCCGGCGGTTTCGCCGACGCCTACCTGGAGATGCTCGGCAGGGGCGGCTCCGATTGGCCGCACGCGATTGTCAAACCGCTGGGCGTCGATCTGAAGGACCCCGGCTTCTGGAATCACGGCCTGCAAATTCTCGACGATATGGTATCGCAGGCGGAAGCGCTGGCGGAGGAGACGGGGTAGATCATATTTCCCGACTTGCTGTATGTCAGAGAGAGTGTCGCATAACCCCTGAATGGGGATTCAAGAAGTGAAATGAAATGCACTTCAGCCCGTTTTTCGCCCTCACCCTAAATCCCTCTCCCTCAT
>DAOUES010000422.1:0-11302 GCA_034430335.1 Anaerolineae bacterium
GCTTACGTCATGGAGGTTCGTCGAACCAATCGCGGCCCGCAGATTGTCGTCAGCCGCACCCACCGCAACATGCTCCGCCGATTGTTGGAATACGAAGTCCCTGAGATTTACAACGGGACGGTCGAAATAAAGAGCATCGCCCGTGAGCCGGGTGCGCGGTCGAAAGTTGCCGTCGCTGCCCTTCAGCCGGGTGCCGATCCGGTCGGTGCCTGCGTCGGTATGCGCGGCGTCCGCATCCAGTCGATTGTTCGCGAGTTGAACAACGAAAAAATCGACGTGATCGAATGGAACGAAGACGACGCGGTATTTATTTCGAAGGCGCTCAGTCCGGCGCGTGTCAGTGCTGTCTTTCTTGACGAAGACCTGGCAGGCAGTCGAACCGCAACGGTGATGGTTCCCGACGATCAATTGTCTCTGGCAATTGGGCGTGAAGGCCAGAATGCCCGGCTTGGGGCCAAGCTGACCGGCTGGCGGATCGATATCAAGAGCGTCTCTGAGGCAGCCCAGGAGATATTCGAGAACATCCCCAATGATGGCGAGATCGCCGAAGTGATCGAAGCCAATCAAGAGATGGTCGACAAGGTCAGCCTGATCATCGAAAAGAAAGCCGCCGGGCGTCCGATCATGCCCGAAGATTATCAACTGCTGGTTGATTTCGTTAAACTGACCGAAGGGTTCCGGCATCGTCAGCGTGATGTCGAACGTGCTGCGCTGCGCCAGCAGCTCCAGGCAGCCCGTGCACAGGTGCCCGGCCCTGCCTACGAGCATCCACTGGAAGATACCGATCTGCCGCTGCGTGTCTACAATCTGCTGGTCGATGCAGGTTTGACGACGGTCGGCGAAATGATGGAACTCTATTACTACAATCCCGATGAACTGCTGGCAATCGACGGCTTTGGGCCTTCCGCGCTCGAAGAGGTTGAATCGGTCATCAATGCAATCGAGTTTGAAGAGCCGGGGCCGGTCGAAGAGCCTGCGGCTGTCATCGGGGATGAGGTTGAACTCGCCGCTCTCGAAGCGTTGGCTGAAACCGGTGAGCCGCTCGCTGAGGGCGAGCTGGCTGCGGAACCGGTCGCTGAAACTGCCGCCGATGGCTGGATCGATGAAGAAGCAGAGGCGCGGGCAAGGCGTGCGCAGTTGATCGCAGAACTCGACAGCGCGCTGGGAGTTGGGCCAGAAGCGGATGCGTCGCCTTCCGATCTGCCCGCTGCCGAAGCTGTGGAGGGCGAGGAACGCGCGCTCGCCGGGGCGCAGAAAGAAGCCCCGCAGGTTCGCCCAGACTGGCTTGATGTTGATTTCGCGGAAGAAAGTCCCTATGATTACGAAGGGATGACCGAAGAAGAGAAGGAAGAGCTGGCACGGAAGCGAGCCAAGGCGCGTCGTCGTCAGTTGGTCTATGATGAGGATGCTGGTCGCGTGATTGCCAAGCGGCGTCGTAAGGAAAGCCGTCACGACTGGGAAGACGAAGTCGACGACTATCTGGATTAGGCTGGCGTGAAGAAGAAACATGTCCCACAGAGAACCTGTGTTGTTTGTCGGAAGGTTGCCGGTAAACGGTCGTTGATTCGTTTGGTGCGAACGGCTGGTGGAATTATCGTGGATCGCACCGGTAAAGCCGCCGGGCGCGGGGCTTATCTTTGTGATGATCCCGCCTGCTGGCAGCAGGCGTCGGAAAACAATATTCTGAACCAGGCTTTACGTACTGAACTCACTAAAGAAGACCGTGAGATGATTGCTGAGTTTGGCACAGCACTTGTGCCCTTAAACGAGAATAATCCATGACCCCCCGCCTGTTCGTTTTTCGAGGAGGGTGCTTGGCCTAGCCAGTCCTGTATTGTTCGCTGCCGGGCACACTCTTTCACAGGCTGTCAATAATGCAGTGGAGGTGTACATGCCCGAAGCAACCGATCAAAAAGCACTGGAGTTGCCGGATTTTCTAACCGTCCGTGAACTGGCTGATAAAATGAATGCCAGCCCAATCGACGTTATCAAGGAGTTGATGGGTAATGGCATCATGGCTAGCATCAATCAGCAGATTGACTACGAGACGGCGGCCATCGTCGCCGGTGAGATGGGTTTTGAACCCCGCCCCGTTGTCGTCGAGGTCGAAGAAAAAACCGCGCGGCAGGAGGATGTCCAGCGCTGGCGTCAGCTTTATGCCGGTGAAGACCCCAAGAACCTCGTTGATCGTCCCCCGGTAGTAACCTTTTTAGGCCACGTCGATCACGGAAAGACCAGTCTGCTCGATGCCATACGCGAAACGAATGTGCAGGGCGGCGAGGCTGGTGGTATCACTCAGCACATCGGCGCTTACCAGATCGAGCGAGAAGGTCGCAAGATCACATTCCTGGATACTCCTGGACACGAGGCATTTACTGCCATGCGCGCTCGTGGCGCGCAGGGAGCCGATATTGCTGTGCTGGTCGTGGCGGCTGACGATGGTGTAATGCCCCAGACCCGCGAGGCAATAGCACACGTCAAAGCCGCCAATGTCCCGATCATCGTTGCCTTGAACAAGATGGATCGCAAACAGGCCAACCCTGAGCAGGCCAAGCAGCAGTTGGCCGATCTTGAATTGGTCCCCGACGAATGGGACGGCGATACGATTATCGTGCCTGTCTCTGCGAAAACCGGTGACGGACTCGACGATCTCCTCGAAGCGATTCTGCTGGTTGCCGACGATATCGAGATCAAAGCCAACCCGAATGGTGCCATTGGCGGTACCGTTCTCGATGCCGAGATTGATCGCGCCCGGGGCGTAATGACCACCCTCCTGATACAGAATGGAACCCTCCGGCTGGGCGATACCGTTTTGGCCGGAGTAGCCTATGGTCGGATCAAGGCCATGTTCAACGAGTGGGGTGAGGAGGTTGATAAGGCCGAACCATCCAGCCCGGTGCAGGTCATGGGCTTGAACGAGGCTCCACAAGCCGGGCAGCTTTTCGAAGTCGTCAAGAATGAAAAAGAGGCGCGGGTAATTATTGAAGAAATAAAGGTAGCCCGGACGCAAACCAGCGTCGAAAGCCGCCCCTTCACCCTGGAAGACCTGTATGCGCGCTTCCAGGCCGGTGAAGCCAAAGAACTCAACCTCATTATCAAGGCCGACGTTCAAGGATCGCTTGAGCCGATCATTTCTTCGCTGGAAAAGTTGGCAATTGAAGAGAACGAACGCGAACTGAAAGTCAGAATCCTTCACTCCGATATCGGTAACATCACCGATTCGGATGTGATGCTGGCCTCGGCTTCTAACGCGATTGTCGTTGGCTTCCAGGTAGGCATCGAACCGGCTGCACGGCGGCGTGCCGACAGCGAAGTCATCGAAATCCGCCTGTACAAGATCATCTACAAGCTGATCGAAGATGTTCAGCAGGCCCTTGAAGGTCTCCTTGAACCGGTCTATGAGGACAAAGTGATCGGTGTCGCCGAAGTTCGCCAGGTGTTCCACATCCCGAAGCTGGGGCCGGTTGCGGGCAGCTTTATCCGCGAAGGCGAAGCGCGCCGCGATGCCCAGGCCAGGGTTGTTCGTGACCGTAAGATTATCCATCAGGGAAGCGTCTCTTCGTTGAAGCGTTTCCAGGAAGATGTCAGGGAAGTGCGCACCGGCTTCGAATGTGGCATCAACGTCTCCGGTTTCGATGATTTCGAAGTGGGAGATATGATCCAGTTCACCGTTCGTGAACGGGTGAGCTGATACAATTACAGGTTAGAGGACAATCATGCGATCAAAGAAACAGGGGCGTGTTGCCGAGCTGATCCAGAAAAGCCTGAGCGATATCCTTCAATTCGAAACATCCGATCCGCGTTTGGGAGGAGTGACGATTATCGATGTCGATATCGACCGGGAGTTGATGTACGCCACGATCTATGTCACCTCGTATGGTGGTGAAGACGACCGTGACAAAGTCCTTGCTGGCTTAGAATCGGCTTCCGGGTTCCTTCGCCGAGAACTGGCGAGCCGTGTCGACCTGCGCCATGTGCCCGAACTGCGTTTCAAGTGGGACGAAACGGTCGCCTATGCCGCGCGTATTGACAAGCTTCTCGATTCCCTTGACCTGCCCCAGGTCGAAGACGACCTGACTCAGCCTGAAGACGAACCGGAAGATGCCGAATACGACTGAACTGCGCAAAGCCCTCGACAGCGTACAGCGAATAGCCATTGCCACCCATGTCGATCCCGATCCGGATGCGATTGGTTCGGCGGCGGCGTTTGGGTTGGCGTTACAGGCAATGGGTAAGGATATTGTCCTTCTCTGCGATGGCCCACCGTCGCCCCGATCCTGGTTCCTTCCCCTCGCCAATGAGATAACCACCGCTGTCCCCTCCGGTTTTGACCCTGAACTGCTCGTTGCCCTCGATTCGAGCGACCGAGAGCGCCTGGGGGCGGCTGCCGTTCCCTTATTGGAAACCGGTATTCCGATCATCAATATCGATCACCACGTCACCAATCTGCAATACGGTTCGATCAATATCGTCGATGTCGAATCCTCGGCAACGGCGGAACTGCTGGTTGCACTGATTGACGCTTTAGGCGTCGAAATTACTCCTGATATGGCCCGCTGCCTGATGGTCGGCCTGGTCGGTGATACCCGCGCCTTCTCGACGCCCGGCGTCACCTCAAAGACCTTTGCCATTGCTGCGCGGCTGGTTGAGGTCGGCGTCGACATCGCCGATATCGTCGACCGGGTGCATACGCGCATGTCGTTTGATCAGTTGAAGTTGTGGGGGCTGGCCCTCTCCGATCTTCATTTGCAGGATGGCGTCATCTGGGTATCCGTGCCACAGCAGGGCAGGGAGCAGTTGGGGGTGAACCGGCTTACCGAGAATGGCCTCTCGAGTTTGCTGCTGAATGCGCATGAGGCCCGTGTTTCCGCCTCCTTCATCGAAAAAGAAGACGGCCAGGTCGAGATCAGCTTTCGCGCCCGTCCCGGCTGCAACGTTGCCGATATTGCGCTTTCGTTGGGTGGTGGGGGCCATGCCCTCGCGTCAGGCTGCACCATCGCCGGGCCGCTCGATCAGGCCGTCCACGATGTCGTCTACCGTCTCCGGAAGCATGCCATAAAAGTATCGAAATCGACAGGGGTGGGGTGATTGGTCTTTGGACTGCTGAACGTCGACAAGCCATCTGGCCCAACCTCCCATGATATTGTGCTGGCGGTCCGCCGGGGAACCGGTGAAAAAAGGATCGGCCACGCCGGTACCCTCGACCCGCTCGCCGGAGGAGTCCTCGTCTTGGCCCTGGGGCAGGCCACCCGCCTCGTCGAATACCTTGTCGCCTCGCAAAAATCCTATCTCGCCGAAATAACTCTCGGTGTCGAAACCACCACCTATGACGCGGAAGGCGATGTCGTCGCCCAACACCCGCTGCCTGACGATCTGTCGATAGAGGCAATCGGGCCGATCCTCGAACGTTTTACCGGCCAGATCGAACAGGTTCCCCCCGTATATTCGGCCATCAAAGTCCGGGGCAAAGCGGCCTATGCCCGTACCAGGAAAGGCGAAGTGGTCGATCTTCCCTCCCGTTCGGTTGAAATCAAGCGCCTTGACTTGATAGAATTTGATCCGCCAATACTGCGCACGGTGGTCGATTGTTCACCGGGAACCTATATCCGCAGCCTGGCAAGCGATATCGGTAAAGCGTTGGGCTGTGGTGCGATGCTGTCCGGCTTGGTGCGCACCGCCAGCGGCGGTTTTACGCAGGAAGATGCAGTATCCTGGGAAGAATTGCAGCAGTCGTTTGAGGATCGAACCTGGATGAAATACCTGCTTCCCGCCGACATTGCTCTTGACGGTTTCCTGCGTATTGATCTGGACGAGAGTCAGGTCAGATTGGTAATGAATGGTGCGCCTTTCACTGCTGACGGCGTATCGACTGGTATCGCACGTGCCTATACGCCGGAAGGTAGATTTATCGCTGTTTTAGTCGGTGACCCTGACCGGCATATCTGGAAGCCAAAAAAGGTGTTTCCCCAGGTAGAATAGCTATCGGACAGCATTGCAAAAGAACATGGACAGCCTGTTTTGATCCCTCGAACCCGGCTTTTCACGCCCAGGGCTTAAGTCCCCTCGCCATGAGGGAGAGGGGATTTAGGGGTGAGGGCAGGAAACCACGCTGTTCTGTAGTGCTGCCGCTGTCGGACTCACGACAATTATATAAAGCAGCCAGGAGACCCATGCAGCACGTCACCTCGCTCGACAATGTGAACCTCACCCGGCCATCGGTTGTCACCATTGGTTCCTTCGATGGTGTCCATCGCGGTCACCAGTATCTGGTCAACCATCTGGTCGAACATGCGCATCAAACCGGGCACCTGCCCGTTGTTTTTACGTTTTACCCGCACCCTCGAACCGTCCTCGGCGATGTCGGCCCTGGCTTCTACCTGACTCTGCCCGATGACAAGGCTCACCTGTTCACCCAGATGGGCGTTGAACTGGTCATCACCCAGCCCTTCACCGAGGAGTTTCGCCGGATTCGCGCCGCGTACTTTGTCGATCAACTGCTCACCCACCTTTCGATGCGGGCCTTGTGGGTCGGCGCGGATTTTGCCCTGGGCTATCAGCGCGAAGGCGATGTCGAGTTTCTCCGGCGGCAGGGTGAAGAAAAAGGCTTCTCGCTCAAAGTAGTCGATCTCATGGATGCGGGTGATGAGCGGGTCAGCAGCACCCGCATTCGCCAGGCGCTTGCAGCGGGCCATGTTGCCGAGGCGTCGCGGCTGCTTGGGCGAAAGTATTCTATCTTTGGCGAGGTTGTCCCCGGTGACGGGCGTGGCCGCATCATCGGCTTCCCGACCGCCAACCTGTCGATCTCACCTGAGTTGTGTTTGCCTTCGCAGGGTGTTTACGCTGCCTGGGCTGAAATTGCGGATTCACGCCACGCTGCGGTGGTCAATATCGGGACGCGCCCGACGTTTGATGGCGATCAGAAACAGACGGTCGAAGCCCACCTGCTCGACTACTCCGGTTCGCTCTATGGTACGACTATCTATCTGCACTTTATAGCCCGCCTGCGTGACGAGCGTAAATTCGCCTCGGTCGACGCCCTCGCCACCCAGATCCGCGCCGACATCGCCCAGGCAAGGCAAATCATCACGAGCGCCTCTTGATCGCCCCCAAGTTTGGGGGAGATGGTGAACCGAAGGTTCGGCAGAGGGGGTTGTCCCTCCACGCACAAAATCGAATGCCCTGATCGCCCCCATCGTAGGGGGTGGGGCTAGGGGGATGGATGTTTTGACGCAGTCAAAACTCCCAATAATCAGACGAAGTCTGATTGACGATGTCTCCGGTGGATATCCACCGTGATTATTCTCCCGCCTCCGGCGTACTGATCCCCGCGTCGAACTCATACGGTGCCCCCTCGACGTTCGGCGTCGGAGTTGGCTGATCTTCCCCGCGCCGTGCGATCAGTTCACCCATCGCCTCGATCTGCGGTCGGTACGGATCGTTCTCCGGGGCTGCGTCGAGGTACTCGTTCAATGCTTCCTCTGTGCCGTTCAAATCGCCTTTCCGGTATTTCGCTTCGGCCAATCCCAGTAAAACATGGTAATCGCCCGGATTCGCTTCCCGGTATGCCTCGTAATCCTCGATGGCATCGTCGTACCGCTGGAGGTTCAGGTAGAGCGTTGCTCTCAGCAGCAGGACCCGGCTGTTCCCCGGCGAATAGGCCAGCGCGGTGTTGGCCTCGACCAGCGCAAAGTACGTCTGATCCGTCTCAAGCAGCGCGGCGCTTTTCCAGTAGTGAGTCTGGTACTGATCCGGTGACTGCTCAACCGCCTGTTCGAATACTTCCAGCGCCTTTTCCGCCTCACCGCTGATCAGGTAAACCTGCCCCAGTTCCAGCAAGATACCGGTACCTCCGACCCCGTTCTCTATCGCCGCCTGGTAATCCTCGGCGGCCAGTTCGTACGCGCCGGTCAGGGCGTGGTACCGCGCTCTGAGCGCGTACGTGTCGCCCCGCTGCGGATCGATTGCCAGCGCGATGTTCATATCCGTCAGCGCATAGTCGAAGTCCCCCTGTGCGAAGTGATACGCTCCCCGGTAGTGGTAGACTTCTGCGTTGTCCGGCATCAGCAGCGCTGCTTTGTGATATTCTTCCAGCGCCCTCGGCGATGGATTCCCCACGCCGTCTATCGTCTCGTAGATCCGGCCCCGCAGCAGGTATGCATCCCCGATAGTGGAATCCAGAGATTCGGCCTGCGCTAAATCCGATAGCGCCGCGTCGAACTCGCCATCCTCGAATAATATCTGCGCCCGTGCCAGGTACGCTCCCGGTCGGTATGGGTAAAGCCTGATGCTCTCGTTGAGATCGTCGAGTGCCGATTCGGTATCCCCATACCCGATGAATGACAGTCCTCGCAGGTAGTAAGCTTCCGAGCACTGCTTGTCGACCACGATTGCATATGAAAAGTCGTTCAGCGCGGCGGCGTAGTCGCCTTCTTCGTAGTTGCCCCACCCGGCTTCGAGATAGAGGACGATCACGTCCGTATATGTAGCGGTCGCAGTAGGCCCGTCCAATGGCACCGGTGAAGCGGTGATCGTCGATGTGGGCGTCGAACTGGCCGCTGCGGTCGTGACCGGCGGCTGTGATGGAACCGGCGGTGATACTACCGGGCTTGGCGATGGTGTCGGTGTGTCCGTCGGCGTGATCGGGGCTGGTGATGCACATGCCGCGATCCCCATCACAGCGACTACACACCCCGCCAACCCCTTCAGCCTCGATTTAACCTGTTTTCTGGTTTGTTCTGGCATACCTACAAGCATACCTCAAGTTTCGCCCTATCAGGCAACCAATGGGCTGAGTCTTTTGACCATTTGTATTAACTGCACAACTTCTCAATAGAAATTATGCTGCCCCCTTTGTTAAGGGTGCGGGGGTGATCGTGGTCGGGCAGTCTACTCCGTTTCCCTTGCACACGGATTGTGAGTGGTGTAAGCTAGCTCTCAGTTACTTGATTGCAGCTTGTCTCAAGTTGTATCCAGGAGGCGTTCCGTGGAAGAATTATCACTCCGTAGAAGTGTCTGGCGCTCCAGCCTGATCACACTCGCTGTGCTGGCGGTTTACATCGGCATTTCTGCGGTGATCCCCCAACCCGGTGCCCCGACCGGCCTGCTGTTGTTGAGTCTCTTTCTTGCCCTGATCCCGGCCCTGGTTTGGATGGTTTTTTTCTACCAGCAGGATCGTGATGAGCCGGAACCCAAACAGTTGGTGATCCGGATGTTCCTGTTTGGTTCGCTGGCGGCTGTCCTGGCGGTGATCCTGGGCCGTGCGTTTGTCACCCAGACCCTCAAGTTGTATCAGGGCATAATCCTGTCAGGCATCCTGACGCTTTTGAGCGTCTCCCTGATGCAGGAAACCCTGAAAGTGATGATGGTCCGCTATGTTGTTCTGGGCACCAACGAATTCGACCGTCACCCCGATGGGATCGTCTATGGCATGGCCTCCGGTCTCGGCTTCTCGACCGTATTGACCATCGCCTTCGTCCTTCAATCCGGCGGTGTTGTCCCGTTAGCCGGGGCTATTCGCGCCGTCAACAATGCCCTGATTCACGGTGCGCTTGGCGCGGTCAGTGGATACTACATAGGCCGTGTAAAGATCGACGGCAAAAAGCTGCCCTGGCTGTTCGAAGGGCTTGGCCTTGTGACCGGCGTCAATGCGATCTATCAGGTCGCCAGCAATGAGTTCACAAGCCGTCTGGTGTTCAATCCCTGGTACGGCCTGATCGTCGCCGTCGTCCTCTCGATTCTGGTCGTCCTGGTGCTGTTCTACTTCTTCCGCCGGGCGCTGATGCGTGCAGTAGGCGACCTTACGACGATTTCTATCCAGGCACATGCGCGTTCCTTGAAAATGCCCTGGGATATCAAAACTCGCTACGACTGGGTTCTGCTCGGTGCGCTGCTTCTTTCGCTGCTGGTCGGGCTGGGCGTCGGGGCGATAGTCGATGCCCGTACAGCGCCCTATGAAGGTGATGCCCTTGCCCTGACCTTCGATTATCCGGCGGGGTGGGCGGTGCAGGGCGGGCAGACCGGCGGGTTCGCCGCGCGGGATTTGTCGTCTGCCGGGATATTCAATTCGCAGATTTCTGTTACCGACGAGAAAGTGCGCGATAATACCAACCTCGATTTGCTGGTTGTCGAGCGTGTTACCCAGCATGCCCTGCAGGATGACCTGTTCACCGAACTGGATCGCCAATCGGGTGTTGAGGTTGGGGGCTATCCTGCGATCCGCTCCGAGTACCAGTATTCTGATCAGGTGGCCGCCGGTCTCGCCGTCGTCCAGGGTGTCGATACCTATGTTCTGGTCGAATCCAGGTTGTACGTATTTACTTACCAGGCTGGAGATGGTGAGTTTGATAGCCATGTTAGCCGGTATGATCGACTCTTACGATCCGTTAGTTTTGAAGGTGGGCAGTAAGCATGCAGCGGAGAATAATGAGGTGTTCGCATGGTCGTCGTGTTGTTTTTGTGTTGCTGGCGCTGGTCTTGTCCGCGTTGGCCTGCAATGCGGGTGGGTCGCCATCCCCAAATTTGAACCCGGTGGAACCCACTAAATCATCGATTGAACCGCCAACTCCGCAGCCTACCGAGGCTCCGCCGGTTGGAGACACTGGCGGCGAAGAAGTGACCCCTGTCCCCGATACGTTAGAGCGTCCTTCCAGCCTGACGCCCGAACGGATCGCCCAGATATCGAAAGCCGCCGTCCAGATTTGGGCCGGGCAGTTTGAAGGCGGTACGTTCGAGCCGATCTGGAGTGGTTCGGGCACAATCATTTCGCCAACCGGCGAAATCCTCACCAACTGCCATGTGGCTTGCGGTGCGCCTGTGCTGGTCATCTCGATGACCGAATCAGCCGACCAGCCGCCCGAAGATCGCTACATTGGCGAGGTGACCCACTACGAAGAGCTTCTCGACTTGGCGATCATCCAGATCACGAAAGACATCGACGGAAACCCGGTCAGTCCCACCAACCTGCCTTATCTTGATATGGGCAACTCCAATGACCTCATGCTGGGTGAGGATATCTATATCTTCGGCTACCCGGGGGTAGGGGGAAGTACGATCACCTTTACCACCGGTGCTGTCAGCGGTTTTGAAAGCGCCGAGGTCGAAGGTGGCAGCCAGCGTGTGATCGTCAAGACCGATGCCGAGATCGCGAGTGGAAACAGCGGCGGTACCGCCGTCGACCTGTGGGGAAATCTGGTTGCCGTGCCGACCTCTGTCAATCCCGATGTTCGCGAAGGCGTGACCCTCGCCGGGCTGGGAATCCTCAGGCCGGTCAACCTGGTCAACATCGTTCGCAATCACCCCGGCA
>DAOUES010000423.1:0-4586 GCA_034430335.1 Anaerolineae bacterium
GCTTGATTGCGGTCTACTGATACTGTTTTCCTCCCCCGGCTCCAACCAGCGCCCTTCGAGCATTACCGGACTCATGAACTGTGAATCAGGAGGCGTCCCCACCAGGAGAAACGATTCCCCCTGGCTGCCGTCAGCCAGCAGTGGGCGAACCAAAATCGTTGTCCACCCTTCGATCGCAGTCACCCCCGGCACACGCTCCGCCTGACGTGTCACCCGGCTGATCGGATAGGCTTCGGTCAGGTTGAGCTGAACGTCGTATTCAAACATCCTGAATATGTCATCAATCAGGATCACCATGCTACTGCGGGAGTGCAGCACCGCGCAGAAGGTCGCCCCGGCCAGCGTCAGCATGAGCAGGGTCAGCGCCAGCCGACCCCGCCGCCGGAAAGTATTCCGCAGCGAAAGGAGGGCCGGTCGCGGCAGCCGGAGAAAGCTCCGTTTTGTGCTTACCCGTCCCGTCGACCGGATGCCGTAATCGGTCACCGCCTCCCGCACCGATACGCGAGTTCCCCTGACAATCGGAACTGCCGCCGCCGCGAGCGGCAGCACCAGACCCGCAAGCACCTGCAAAACCAGCACCCCGGTCGGAATGTGAAAGTTCAGAATATCGAGGTTGAGCAGCCCACCCGCGAGAATGTCGATCAGCGCCCAGGCCAGGCCCGCCCCGGCGGGGATCGCAATCGCCAGTGCCAGAATACCGAGCACCAGCACCATCCCCAGGTAAACCAGGGCCAGGTCTATCCCCCGCGCCCCGACCGCCTTCATCATCCCGATCTGCCGCTGCTGCTGCAAGAGCAGCGCCGAGAAAGTATTGATCACCAGCAGGGCGCTCAGAACGAGCGTAAACACACCAATGCCGCCCATGATCACCGTCATCGTCTGGATCATGTCCGCCGCCCAGTGCTGATCCGGGGTCTGGATCGCCGCCGACGTGACCGTATAGCCGAAGTCTTCCACCCGTGACTCAATCTCGTGCAGCGATTGCTGAAGATCGTCTTCGCTGTCCGCCGGGTTTTCGACCCGGATATGGAGTTCGGTATACGTAAGGGGATAGCCCAGCCATTGCATCGTTTCTTTCGTGGCATATCCGTTGAGATAAGGAGTGGCCGCAGTAGCCGGGTCTGTGTTGAAATCATGAACCATGCCAGCAATGGAAACCTCATAGACGCCGCCCCCAGGAACTTCAATCATAAGCTCCTGCCCGGCCTCTATCCCCGCCAACACCGCCGACTGACGTTCGATCAGCAGTTCACGTTTGCCGGGAGGCCCGGCATCGCCCTGGAATATTATTTGGTCCACCCGCATATTTTCATAGTCGGGGATCATATAGAGCGTCAGGTCGTATCGCTGGCCGTCGGCGGTGAACAACTGCACGGGGTAAAAAACCCGCCCTTCGGCATCGACGACCTGGGGCAAGCCGCGTATGGCATGTACCAGGTCGTCGTCGAAGGACGGGCCGGTTATCAGGATATTGGCCGGTTGTGTGGCGTCATACGCCGCCGCGAAGTCGTCCAGCAGCACCGTTCTGGCAGTGAATACCCCGCCAAAAGCCAGGACGCCAATTGCAATCGCCAGCACAACCAGGATTGTTCGCGCCTTATTTCCCCATAGGTCACGCCTGATCTTACGCCAGCGTGGGGCAAGCATTGACTGTGATTTCCACGAAGACCGCCTCACCGGTTAAGTGAATCGAATTTCACCTACCCACTCATTGAACTCGAACATCCGGCTTACGTCAAGCTCGAAGCAGGCTTCTCGATCCTGGACTCCGGTCGATTGCTATCTGTCTCCGTTCCTGGCTCTTTCCTGGCTCTCCGAACGTCGGGTGGCTTCGCGCTGGATTTCCTCGCGGGTGCTCTCGGACTGGTGCATCAGTTCGTTGAAGACGGCTTTGTCCAGTACCGCGACTTCCACTTCCGATGTTAGAGACGCCCTGACGGTCGCTGTCCGCTGCGTGTCACCGAGCAAAGCGATCTCGCCGAAGTACTGGCCGGGCCTCAGCGTATCGACATAGGTTTCGTGCCCGTCATGGTGGCTGAGATAAACGTCTACCTCGCCCCTGGTAATGATATAGAACTTGTCCGGTTCGGCATTTTGAAGAATGATCGGCTCACCTGCCCCAAAGGTCTGGCACTCGATTTTGCCGCTGGCATCGACAAGCTGCTCCGGGCTTAACAACGGCATCACCCGCGCCAGGTACTCGTTGACGATCTCGCCGTCGGCCAGGATGATCGTCCGTGAAACGCGCTGGGCCATGTCGTCGTCGTGGGTCACCATCAGGATCGTCTTGCCCTGCTCGACCAGTTCCTCGAACAACACATAGACGGCTTCCGACGTGCGCGAGTCGAGGTTGCCCGTCGGTTCGTCGGCGACGATGATCGGCGGATCGTTTGCCATCGCTCTGGCGATTGCCACGCGCTGCTGCTCCCCGCCCGATACGGCGGTAGGGAGTTTGTGGGCATGTTCGGCCACGTCGACCAGGTCGAGCAGGTGCATCGCCCGTTCATACCGTTCACGCGGGGTGAACATCCGGCAGAAGTCCATCGGCAGCATCACGTTCTCCACCACCGAAAGAGTCGGCAGCAGTTGGAAAAACTGGAAGACGATCCCCATGTTTCGCCCGCGCCAGCGGGCCATCTGGCCTTCGTTGAACAGGTGGATCGGCGTTCCGTCGATGAACACTTCACCCTGTGATGGCCGGTCGATCCCGGTGATCATATTGATCAGCGTCGATTTCCCGCTGCCCGATTTCCCGATCACCGCCGCGAACTCACCCGCGTTGATCTTCAGGTCGATATCTTTCAGCGCCGGGAAGTCACCGGCATCGGTGCGGTAGACTTTGTGAACATCGCGCAGGTCGATCAGGTAGCCGTTCTCCGATCCGCCAGCGTCGTTCCCATTTTTGTTTTTCTTTTTAGCCATAGTCGCTCCTGTGAAGAACCCACAATACCTATACGATCAACTGGCTTTTCTGTTTCGAACAAAAGCGAGCGAATCGCTCTTCGATTTACTCAGCACCTATCGACAGCTTAAAACAAGCATCATTTCTTACAATCCCTGTCGTCTTTTCACCCCGTTGATTATAACATCGGTATAATTTTAATAAACCTACGCCTTTTGTCATTAGGATAAACACATCATGACCCAGCTATATGACATTTCCCGCCTGATTTCGTCCCGGCTCTCCCTCTGGCCCGGCGATGCGTCCTTTGAAGTCGAGCAGATACTCGACCTCGAAAAAGGCGATCTCGTCAACCTGACCAACGTGTGCATGGGGCCGCACACCGGTTCCCACACCGATGCGCCCTGGCACACCGAGCCAGAAGGCGGCGACATTGCCAGTGTTTCACTCGCCAGCTATATCGGCCCGGCCCATGTGGTCACCGTCGATACGCAGCACGGGCCGATCACCCCGGCGGCCTTCGCCGGGTATGACCTCGCCGGGGCGGAACGGCTGCTGATCCACACCTGGAACAGCGAACTCCCCGACGACGAGTGGCCCGAATACTTCCCATACCCCACCCCGGAACTGGCCGACTGGCTGGCCGGTCTGGGCGTGATCCTGCTGGGAGTCGACATGCCCTCGGTTGATGGATTCGACAGCACCGATCTCGCCTGCCACCACCGGCTGAACCATCACGGGATCAATATCATCGAAAGACTGGTTTTGAAGGATGTTCCCGACGGAATCTACGAGTTGATCGCCCTGCCCTTGAAGTTCGAAGGGCTTTGCGGCAGCCCGGTCCGGGCCGTTCTGAGAAGCCTTCCAGCCTGACATCCGCCAGCGAGAAATCGCGAGTCGTAGCATAATAGGATCGACGATAGTCCTTGATCAACACTGCAAAAGGACGCCAACATGGACTTGTTTGAGTATGGCCGCGAGGAACAGTTCAAGCGTGAAGCGCCGCTGGCGCACCGGATGCGGCCCCGCACTTTCGAGGAATTCGTCGGGCAGGAGCACATCGTCGGGCCGGGCAAGCTGCTCCGCCGATCCATCGAAGCCGACCGGCTGACCTCGATCATACTCTGGGGACCGGCGGGCTGCGGCAAAACGACCCTGGCGAACATCGTCGCCGAAAGCACCGCCAGCCATTTCGAAACCCTGAGCGCGGTCCTGGCCGGTATCAAAGACCTGCGCGATGTGATCGCCGCCGCCAAAGAACAGCGCAGCCTGCACGGGCATCGCACCGTCTTATTCATCGACGAGATTCACCGCTGGAACAAGGCCCAGCAGGACGCGCTGCTCCCGCATGTCGAACAGGGCACCGTCATTTTGATCGGTGCAACAACCGAGAACCCGCAGTTCGAGGTGATTCGCCCCCTGTTGAGCCGTTCGCGCGTTTTTGAGCTTTACCCGCTCGATTCCGACCACATCTTTGAGATACTCGAACAGGCCCTTCACGACAAAGAGCGCGGCTTCGGGCTGCAAAAGATCGTCGTCGACGATGACGCCCTCGCCCACATCGTGATGATCGCCGACGGCGACGCCCGCAGCGCCCTCAATGCGCTTGAACTGGCCGTCCTGACCACGCCGCCCGCCGCCGACAATGTCGTCCATATCGACCTGGGAATCGCCCAGGAGAGCA
>DAOUES010000424.1:0-5616 GCA_034430335.1 Anaerolineae bacterium
GTTGTTCAACTCGCGAACAATCGACTGGATGCGGACGCCGCGCATACCGACGCAGGCACCGACCGGATCGGCACCCGGCTGAAGGGCAGCGACGGCAACTTTCGACCGCGCACCCGGCTCACGGGCGATGCTCTTTATCTCGACCGTCCCGTTGTAAATCTCAGGGACTTCGTATTCCAACAATCGGCGGAGCATGTTGCGGTGGGTGCGGCTGACGACAATCTGCGGGCCGCGATTGGTTCGACGAACCTCCATGACGTAAGCACGAACCTTGTCATGCGTCTTGTAACGCTCACCGGGAACCTGCTGACTGCGCGGAAGGATGGCCTCGGTACGGCCCAGGCCAATGGTGACCACATCGCTGGTCGCGCTCTGAACAGTGCCGGTGACCAGATCGCCAACGCGATCCTGATACTCCTGGTACTGCGCCTCGCGCTCCGCTTCGCGCATGCGCTGGAGGATCACCTGTTTTGCCGTCTGCGCGGCAATCCGCCCGAAGTCTTCGGGGGTATCCTCGACCAGCGCCATATCGCCCAGTTCGACATCGGGATCGACTTTCCGCGCGTCGGCCAGAATAACTTCCGTCTGCGGACTTTGCACGTCTTCGACGACCTCTTTTTCGACCCAAACGGTTGGATCGCCGGTCAGGTCATCGACGCGGGCTTCGACGTACTGGGCGGAGCTGATGCCAGCGTTCCGGCGGTAAGCCGAAACGAGCGCCGCTTTAAGCGCTTCGATGATGACATCACGCGGGAGTTTACGCATTTCCGCGATTTCATTAAAAGCCAGAATTAATTCACTTTTCGCCATGATACAGCGGTTCTCCGAGATTCTTATACTGTCGCCGCAAGCATTTACGGGTCACACCGGATTAGCATGCTAAAAATGAAACGTGGGACTTGCCCACGTTTCGAGGTGTTCATCTATCACAATACTTACAGGCGTAAATAGTATAGCATGCTGCTCGCAAATTAGCAACCAATTTTCATTAAGATGGATGCATGAAAAAGTCGATAGAAAAGGCATATGGGAACGGTAAAAATACAAGTCCGCCCCTGGCCCCGCAGCCCTCACCCCTAAATTCCCTCTTCCTCATGGCAAGGGGACTTATAATCTATCCAGAACCCGGCACCCGGATAAATAGCGGGGCAATCATCCCCCGCCGATTCGAACCGAATTCGGCGACGCCGGCTGCCGTCAATCAGGGGGTGAGAGAGCAACCAACAAAAGGGCCACGTGTTGTAACGGGCTGGATGCGCCTCACCTCACCATCGCACCCTGCCAGACATTTTCCACCCCGTACTATGACAACTGGCATGCCGGGTTGGGAAATTTTGCACTTAAAATACCCTGCCCGATCAACGTACGATCAATACACACGAATAACTATCACGGCGGACGCCGATTTTTCAGATTTTCAAAGGGAGACCTTTCATGGCCAGAGGTACGATAGTCATCGATCAGGATCGGTGCAAAGGATGTGGGCTATGCCCTGAAGTTTGCCCCAAACAAGTGATCGTCATGGAAGAGCGCCTGCTCAATGCCAAAGGCTATCATCCTGCCGCACTCGCCGATCCTGACGGTGAATGTACCGGCTGCGCGATCTGCGCCGTCATCTGCCCCGATATATGCATCACCGTCTTCAGAGAAATCCCGGACAAGAAGCGTGCTCCGGCACCTGCGTGACGGGAATGTGCACGAGAACAACTGTTACTACACAACGCAGCAGGATGGTCGACAAGAAAACCTGTTGACAACATGTTGGAGTAAACCACACGATGGCTAAACAAATGCTAAAAGGCAATATCGCTATTGCCGAAGCCGCGCTTCGGGCCGGACTTGAGGCATACTTCGGGTACCCGATCACCCCACAGACAGAACTTCTCGAACACCTATCGAAACGGATGATCGATGAAGGACGGGTCTTTCTACAGGCGGAAAGCGAGGTCGCCGCGATCAATATGGTCTACGGGGCAGCGTCAACCGGCGCGCGGGCGATGACCTCCTCGTCCAGCCCGGGGATCAGCCTGATGCAGGAGGGAATGTCGTACATTGCCGGGTCAGAACTGCCGGTGGTGATCGTCGACGTCATGCGCGGCGGCCCCGGCCTGGGGAACATCCTCCCGGCACAGGGCGACTATTTCCAGGTCACACGGTCGGCAGGGCACGGCGATTTTCACCCAATCGTGCTGGCACCGGCTTCGGTGCAGGAGGCGGTGGATTTCACGGTGCTGGCTTTCGACCTGGCGGAAAAATACCGGCACATGGTGATCATCGCCGCCGACGGGCAGATCGGGCAGATGATGGAACCGGCAGAACTGCCGGAGATGAAACCGGTCAACAAAGTTCGCCCGGACTGGGCACTGACGGGTGCCAATGGCCGCGGGAAACGGATCATCACCTCGATCTACCTGAGCGGCGAAGAGATGGAAACCTACAACCAGAAAATCCAGAACCGGCTGGCGGAGATCAAACAAAACGAGCAGCGCTGGACAGAACTGTATACCGACGACTGCGTCCTGCTGGTGATCGGCTACGGAACGGCGGGGCGCATCGCCCGGTCGGCGGTGGACGCGGCGCGAGAGAAGGGATTGAAGGTCGGGCTGCTGCGCCCGCAGACCCTTTACCCGTTCCCGGACGACCGCATATCGGAACTGGCCGACTACACCGAGGGCTGCCTGGTGGTCGAAATGAATGCCGGGCAGATGGTCGATGACGTGAGGCTGGCGGTCGGCGGACAGATTCCGGTGAGTTTCTATGGCCGGATGGGCGGGATCGTCCCCCTGCCGGATGAAATCGTCGATGCGATTGAAGATACCTACGAGAAATTAGCGATACACACGCCCAAGTAAGAAGAGTCGGCGACCAGGAGGTCGGCGGCCTCTTTCAACGGAGAATGTGATGACCATTCAAGCGCCCGAAGGCATGGAACTGATCTACTCACGGCCAGAATCACTGGTCGATATGCATACGCATTACTGCCCCGGCTGCACACACGGAATCGCCCACCGGATACTCGGCGAAGCGCTGGACGAACTCGGCATGCGGGAACGGACGATCCTGGTGGCCCCGGTAGGCTGCTCGGTGTTTGCCTACAACTATTTCAATACCGATGCCTGTGAAGCCTCACACGGACGCGCCCCGGCGATGGCAACCGGAGTGAAACGCACCCGCCCGGACAATATCGTGGTCACCTACCAGGGGGACGGCGACCTGGCAGCCATCGGCACGGCGGAGATCATCCACGCAGCGGCACGCGGCGAACAGATCACGACGATCTTCATCAACAATGCGATCTACGGCATGACCGGCGGGCAGATGGCCCCAACGACTCTCCCCGGCCAGAAGACGCGATCATCACCGGATGGGCGGGATGTCGAGATCGCCGGTTTCCCGATCAGAATGAGCGAGGTGCTGGCAACTCTGTCGGGGGCGGCCTATATCGTCAGGCGGTCGCTGCATGACGTGAAGAATATCCGCAAGGCGAAAAAGGCGATCATCACGGCGTTGAGAGTGCAGGAGGCCGGGTTGGGCTTCAGCATGGTGGAACTGCTGTCATCGTGCCCGACCAACTGGGGAATCCAGCCGGACGATGCACTGGAATGGATCGAGGAACACATGGTTCCCTACTACCCGCTTGGAGACTACAAAGTCATCGAGGCTGTCGCGAATCTATAGACGATGAGAAAAAGGGCAAAATCATGCAGGAAGAGTTTGTGTTTTCCGGCTTTGGCGGCCAGGGTGTGATGTTCGTCGGGCAGTTGCTCTCGTATGCAGCGATGGACGAAGGGCTTGAAGTGACCTGGATTCCCAGCTACGGGCCAGAAATGCGCGGCGGAACGGCGCACTGCACGGTCGTGATCGCCGACCAGCCGATTGGATCGCCAATCGTGAGGAATCCGAAAACGGCGGTGGTGTTCAACCTGCCGTCATTCGAGAAATACGAATCGCTGGTAAAATCGGGCGGGCTGCTGGCGATCAACTCGGCGCTGATCGAGGAGAAGTGCTCGCGAACCGACATCACTGCGCTGGAAGTCCCGGTGACCAACCTGGCCGAAGAAGTCGGATCGGTGCGGGTAGCGAATATCGTGATGCTGGGGGCGCTGCTGACGGCGCTGCCGGTCGTACCGATAGAGCGGGTCAAAGCCGCGCTGGAGGGTCATCTCCCGGCGCACCGGCGGAACCTGATGGAGATCAACTTTGCGGCACTGGAACGCGGCGCGGAATATGTCGGCGCGATGGGGTGAGTCATCTTTACCGGGGCTGATGCTTTTTATCGCTACGCGACATCTCTCCAGCCCCCTTCGTCCGACCTGCGGTCGGCTACTTCCCCCAGCGGGGGCAGAAAGAGGGCGATTGGGTTGGCTATATTTGATATGGCTGCGGATAGTTACCGGATTACTATGCAAAACGCCATGTGCCAAGCCCGGGGCTGAAGCCGCCGGGCTACGATAGGAAAAACGACAGCGATGCCAGATAAAGAAAGACCGGGCGAAAACCCAAGACTGCCCGACCCCGCCAGCCTTGCGATCAAAGATAATATTCTCGGAGACGGTAAATCCTGGGTGGAACTCCAGGACATGCTGCCGCACCCGTCGAGCGGGATTTCGCCGGATATCAGCGTGGTCAACGCGGCGCGGGTATCTTTTTTAGGACACAGCAAGGGGGACGATCAGGACAAGAAGCTGCTTATGTACCTGATGGAGCATCGACACACCTCGCCTTTCGAGCAGGTGGAGTTCAAGTTCCGGGTGCGCGCCCCGGTGGTGGTGTGGTGGCAGTGGGTGCGACATCGAACATGGCATTATAATTTCCAGTCAGGGCGCTACCTGCCCTTCGAAGCCGAGGATTTCTACATCCCGACAGAGTGGCGCGAACAAAGCGAGTCGAATAAACAGGGCAGCGCCGGATCGATGCCTGCGGATCGGAGCCGCGATTACGAAAACAAACTGCGGACCGTGATCGGGGAGGCGTATCAAACCTACCAGGAGGCGCTCGACGACGGGGTTGCCAAAGAACTGGCACGATTCTTCCTGCCTGGCTGGTGCTGCTACTACATCGCCGTGTGCAAGGTCGATACCTGGAACCTGATGCACTTCCTCCGGCTGCGGCTGGCCGACGATGCACAATTCGAAATTCGACAGTATGCTAAGGCAATGCATAGCATCTTTCGAGAGTACATGCCCTGGACTGCCGAGGCATTCGACAACTATGCGCGTCGATGATTTTCACCGGTAAGAACATACACGATTAAAAAGGAGCCTCATACCACATGGAAACCGTATCATACCGAGGGTGGCCGAACTGTGTCAGGCTGGCGAACAAAAAAGCGGAACTGATCGTTACAACCGATGTCGGGCCACGTATCATCCACTTCAGCCTGCTGGGGGGCGAGAACGTCTTCTGCGTCCTGGAAGGGGACGCAGGACAGACGGGCGGCGACGAATGGCGGAATTATGGAGGCCACCGGCTGTGGCATGCGCCCGAAATGATACCGCGCACGTATTTCCCCGATAATACACCGGTGGAAGCATCCGAGAAGAATGGCGTCGTGACGATCTCACAACCGACCGAAACCACAACCAGGATCAAGAAAGAAATCGAGATCAGCCTGAG
>DAOUES010000425.1:0-1525 GCA_034430335.1 Anaerolineae bacterium
TTGGCTTCCTCTCCCCGGACTTTGCCGACCAGCCATCTGTCGACGGGGCGGCGCATCGGTGGGAGGGTTGTCGCAAAGACGACTGTCCCCGCTGCCGCCGGCCCCCAGCGGGAGCCGAAGAAGACGCTGAACACCAGCCCCAGGCCCAGCATTAGCACCGAAGCCTGAAGCGCGCGGGCCGAAACCGGATCGACATTCGACCGGGTTTTTGTGTTTTTTCGTTTTCCGGATTGTCTCGTAGCCATAGTGATTTGTGTATTGGTCAGGGCATGATCATTCTACCGTAAGCGCCATGAGGCTTCAAACGACAGGCTGCATTCGTCGTTGAGGGACCTGCCCATCCCACCTACATACCATTAGCCCGGTGCTTCAGCGCCGGGGTATAGGGCACCTCCATCCGCCAGTTGCGCAAAAGAACAGATGTTCGTATAATTAAAAAGGTAAACCCCCGGCTATGCCGGGGAGACTAGCAGAGTTTGACAGATCCGGAAAGATGTAGAACCTCAAAGACGAGAACCGCTCAAAGTTCAACGTCAAGGAGGTTCTACGTGAAGAGTTTAGCGCATACAAAATGGGAATGTAAATATCACGTAGTGTGGATACCGAAGTACCGAAAGAAGAAGTTGTTTGGCGAGTTGAGAAAAGAGTTGGGGCCAGTATTGCGCGAGTTAGCCCGGCAGCGGGAGAGCGAAATACTGGAAGGAAAGCTGATGGTAGACCACGTGCATATGTTGATAGGCATCCCGCCGAAGCATGCCGTGTCGCAGGTGGTAGGGTATCTGAAAGGCAAGAGCGCGATCTACGTGGCCCGCAACTTCGGCGGGCGAGAGAGGAACTACACGGGGGCGCACTTTTGGGCACGAGGCTACTATGTCTCAACCGTCGGGATAGATGAAGTGGTGATCCGGCAGTACATCCAACAGCAAGAGGCAGAAGACCGGAGGCTGGATCAAATGAGACTGTTTGACTAGACCGTCACGCTAAAGCAGGCGGTTGATGACTAACCGCTTTGAGCGGTTCCCATGGTAAGCCACCGGCTTGGCCGGTGGTTGGTAACTTGGAACATAAAATAGCCGCACCCTTTCAAGATGAAACGGTTCTAACTCACGCCCTATTTGTGCCAGCCACTCGATCAGATTTGGCAGCTGGGGTTGGCCAGGCGGCTGCAAGGCTTCTGACCGCAGGCTGACCAATAACAGTATCCGCGCCTCGCTATCTCGCCATCGCCGAACGGCGTACAACAACCAGTCCAGCGTCGCGCTGTCCGCCCACTGCAAATCGTCCACAAACAAGATCAGTGGCGTTTGACCGGCCAGGGCCAGTGTCAAATGCACCAGAGATTCGAAAAGCTGCGTTCGACCGCCATCCACCTCCAAATAAGCGGCAGGCAACTCAGCGTAGAGTTCGCGTAAGGCATCGCGTCAAAATAAGTTATCAGATTTTTGCCCAGGCATAGGATAGATCAAGTACAGAAATCGATCATGTTATTTTGACGCGACTACTAATTCCGGCAGCAGGTGACTCA
>DAOUES010000426.1:0-1731 GCA_034430335.1 Anaerolineae bacterium
CGGAAAGAGCGTCTGTTCCAGCCGGGGCCGGTCTTTACCAATCTCCTGCTCGCCGACGAGATCAACCGGGCCACGCCGAAAACACAGTCGGCGCTGCTCGAAGCCATGCAGGAAAAATCGGTGACCGTCGCCAACCGCACCTATCACCTTGACGAGCCGTTCTTCGTGCTGGCGACCCAGAACCCGCTGGAGATGGAGGGCACCTATCCACTGCCCGAAGCGCAGCTCGACCGCTTCATGTTCAAGATCGACGTGCTGTTCCCGTCCTCGAACGAACTGGTCGAAATCCTGGCGCGGACGACCGGCGCAGCGATGCCCGCCCCGGCCATCGCCGCCGACGGCGCGGCGATCATTCGCATGGGCGATCTGGCCCGTAAGGTGCTGATCCCCGGACACGTCAGCGAATATGTCGCCCGGCTGGTTGTCGCCACCCATCCCGGCGCGGAACTGGCCCCGGAGATGGTCAATCGCTACGTGCGCTACGGGTCAAGCCCGCGCGGGGCGCAGGCGATGATCCTCGGCGCGAAGGTCAACGCGCTGCTCGATAGCCGTTATAATGTTGCCTTCGAGGATGTCCAGGCGGTCGCCCCGGCGTCGCTGCGGCACCGGCTGCTGCTGAACTTCGAAGGGCAGGCGGAGGGCGTCACCACCGACGACGTGATTGCCGATCTGCTCGGCGCAGTACCGCAGCGTTAGCGTCGTATAAAGACGCAGCAGGAGGGGTGAGAAATGAACAGACTAGATACGAAGAACCGGTTCGGGCTGCTTATTATCATAGTAGTGATTGCCGCCGGGGTAATCCTCTCCGGCTGCGGCAGCGATGCCGCCGGGGGACTCCTCCCGGCGGATGAAGAACGCTGCCGGGACACCATGCCCGAAGATGGTGCGGCCCTCGCCGCCGGTCTCGCCGAAGCGCTCGGCGGGCAGGGACTGATGGCCTACGATTCGGATGAATATGTGCAGTTGTTCGATCAGGCAGCGGTCGAGGCCGGGGTCAAAGGCGCGGCCCCGTTGTTCTACCTGGCGGAAGGCGATCCCGGCACGGCCATCGCGACGGTCGATTGGTGCGGGCAGTATTGGAATAACCAACTGCTGGTGATCGATCCCGATGGCACTGTGACGCCGATCGGCGAGATCGGCCAGTTAGCCAGCATCCTCGATATTCAATGGCTGGATGGCACCTGGGCGGTGATCACCAACGTGGGGTCGGGGATGTTCGTCGTGCAGATTCACCTCGTCGGGCAGGAAGATGGCCGCTGGGTGCAGCTTTACCCGCCGGAGGGAAGCAGCCAGCCGTTGATCAGTGTTCCCAACTGGCCGATGGTCACCTTCGTCGATGGCTACCAATCCCTGACCGTCGCCTATCTGGACGATTCTGCCGAGGACGTGTCTACCGAATCGCCGATGGTCGAGCATCACTTCGAGTGGCAGGCTGATCACTATGTCGAGATCGGCGGTGAATGATGCCCCGCCTGTTCGACGAGAAGACGCTGCGCAAACTCGAACAGCTTTCGCTGGTCGCCCACAAGGTGCGGGCCGGTGCGCTGAAAGGCGAACGCCGCAGCACCAAGCGCGGCACGTCGATTGAGTTCGCCGACTACCGCGACTACGTCCAGGGCGACGACCTGCGCCGCCTGGACTGGAACATCTACGCGCGGCTGGAGAGGCCCTTCATCAAGCTGCTCGAAGAAGAGGAAGACCTGACCGTCCACATCCTGGTCGATGCCAGCC
>DAOUES010000427.1:0-1544 GCA_034430335.1 Anaerolineae bacterium
TCCTTCGTGCCGTAGACGGTGCCGTCGTCGCCAATCGCCCAGATGAACCACTCGCCGTCCCAGCAGAACTCGGCGATGTGCGAATCGAGCATGTCCCGCTGATCGCGTGCCCAGGCCGCTTCCTCCGCTTTACCCAGCAGATCGGCGATCTCCGCGTAGACGGTCAGGCCGAGGTGAAGCTGGAAGGCGACGAACACACTCTCGCCGGTGTAGCCCAGGCGCAGGCAGTCGTTCCAGTCGGCGGAAAGGCCGCAGGGCAGGGTATGCGCCCCGCTGCGTTCCAGGTTGAATTCCAGCGCCCGCCGCAGGTGGCCGAGGACGGTCGCTTCGCCCTGATCGGCGTAGGGTAGGACTTTGTCGTAGAAGGCGAGATCGCCGGTTTCGGCGACATAGGCGGGGATGGCGTTGAAGAACCACAGGCAGTCGTCGGAGCGATACTCCTCGGCGGCAGGACCTTCTTCGCTGCCGGGATGATGGTCGAAAGGCTTGACGACCGGCATCGCCCCGCCGTTCGACATTTGCCCGGTGAGCATCAGTTCGAGGCGGGCGCGGGCGGTATCGGGCATGGCGGCGACGATTCCGAGCACGTCCTGCACCGAATCGCGGAAGCCCAGCCCGTCGCGCTCGCCGTTGTAGATCAGGCTGGCGGCGCGTGACCACGCAAAGGCGATCAGCGCGTTGTAGAGCGCCCAGACGTTGATCATCGAATCGAATTCGCCGTCGGGGGTTTCGACGGTGAGGCTGCCCAGTTTCGAATGCCAGCTTTCCTTGAGCCTGTCGAACTCATCGGCGGCGCGTTCGAGCGAGCCGTACTCGGCGGCGGTCGGCAGGCCGATGCGGTCGCCGTCGCCGATGCCGAGCATAACCAGGATTTCGCAGGTTTCGCCGGGCTGCAAGGTGATATCGGTTTGAAGGGTGCCGCAGGCGTTGTCGCCGTAGACATTGCTGTCGGTGCACCGGCCCTGCTCGACGACGAGCGGGCGGTCGTAGGAGCGGTAGGGGCCGAGGAACGCCTCGCGGGAAGTATCGTAGCCGGTGACTGGCGCACCGATCAGCTTCATCCAGGTGCGCTTGCTCTGGTCTTTGTAGACACTGCCGCCGGGGTCGAGGGGCATGTTTGGGTTGCAGGCCACGCGGAGCAGATCGTCCTCCATGCCGCCCTTGACGATGAAGATCGAGTATTGCAGGTTGACCAAGTCCTGGGAGGTGACCCAGTGATTGGTGAACTCGCAGTAAGTGAAGATCGACAGGCTGCGGGGCCGGTCGGTGGTGTTGGCGATCTTCAAGCGCCAGTACTCGAAAATCTGGCCCAGCGGGACGAAGTAGGTCGCCTCGGATTCGATGCCGTCGTATTCTGAGTTGAAGATGCTGTAGGCCGTCCCGTGTCGGCAGGTCGATTGATACCGGTCGAGCGACTTGCCGACCGGCTGCCAGGACGCCGACCAGTAATCGCCGGAGTCGCGATCACGAAGATAGAAGTAGCGCCCCGGCTGATCCATCGGGATGCTGTTGAAGCGCAGCCGCAGGAATCGACCCTGTGCCCC
>DAOUES010000428.1:0-2149 GCA_034430335.1 Anaerolineae bacterium
CCGGGACAGGAGCGCAAACTGATGGCAGATCGCCCGGTGGGAGTCTATATTGCCTACGAACGCGCCCAGGGCAAAAGATGGACGTACTGGCTGATCGCGCGGATGCTCACCGGCGGCGGCGCGATTCGCTTCGAATCGGCGACGCCGGGCAGGATGATCAACTTTGCCTTTGTGCCCGAAGACGTGACCAATTTCACCATCGAACTGATCGCCGAGCCGCGCCTGCTGGCCGGCATCTACGGCGGCGGGATATTCGCTTACGCGGCTGCGCTGCTGGCCGGTCGCTGGGTCAAATTCCCGGTCGTCAGGCTGGAGCAGCCCGGAGCAGAACCGGGCCAGCAGTGGATTCAGGTGCGGGGGAACGGCGTGCCGCAGCGCAGGCGGACCCGAAAAGTTGCCGAGCAGATCGCGGCGGCGCTTGCCGGGCATGGCTATTCCGGCCTGATGCCCGATCTGAATGACGAGTCCCTGTGGCGCGTCCCGGCGGCGCAGATCGTGATCGGGCTGGGGCTGGCCGTGCTGACATCGATGCTCGTCGTGGTGATGATCTGGGCGTTCTTCCATTACACGTGACTGCCCCCATCTGCCCCCATATCTGCCCCCTGAAAGGGGGAAGTGGCCGACCGCAGGTCGGACGAAGGGGGTTGATCTCCCCCAATTCTGGGGGAGATGTCGCACAGCGACAGAGGGGGTTATTCCTCACCCGCCATATTCATCCGGCAGCCTGATCGCCCCCAGTGGGGGAGATGGCGAACCGCAGGTTCGTCAGAGGGGGTGCTCCGCCGCGCCCAAAACCAAGCGCTTCTTGATCGCCCCCAGTGGGGGAGATGGCGAACCGTAGGTTCGTCAGAGGGGGTGCTCCGCCACGCCCAAAACCAAGCGCTTCTTGATCGCCCCCAATACTGGGGGAGATGTCGCGCAGCGACAGAGGGGGTTACTCCTCACCCGCCGAAATCATCCGGCAAACTCTCGACAATCCCCACCGTCTCGACGCTCACCCTCACCACCTTCCCGATCAGCTCGACGATGGTCCTCGGATTCTCCACGTCGTTCGGATCATGCACGATCCCCGTCCGCCGGTCTTCCTTGATCCGGTACTGGTCGATCACCCAGTCCAGCGCCGACCGGTTCCCCAGTCGATACGCGTCCACTTCCGGCGGAATCCCCGCCAGCGTCAGCCACTCGTTGACCTTCACCGCCGATCCGCTTTTGCTGCGCCGCATCTTCTCGACGTGGTACATCCCGCCCGGCCTCGCATCGGGCCGCGCCCCCTCCTCGACGATCCCCTCAAGCTCGTAAGGCTCGACCTCCTCGTAATCGAGGTGCCACCGGGCTAACTGACGCCCCGCCTCGCTGAACGCCCAGAAATCCGGCGCGAAGGGGATGCGCGGCAGATCGCGCTTGAGGTTGTCGGCGTATTTTTCGCGGTAGCCGGGGTGATGCAGGATGCCGTACACATAATAGAAGATCGCCCACCTGTCGATTTTCTCGTCGCCATAGTGCGCCCGGAACTGATCGAGCGCCCAACCGGTGATGTTCTCCCGCCGGTTCGTCCCGTCCTCGTCGTAGACGTAGAACGGGAAGCATTGTGAGCCACCGTTGGTTGAATTTGAGTATTTAAATTCAACTATGCAATCGGCAATTTGACATCGAAATACATCATGCCCCAGTCCGCTGACGCATATAATTTGATTTTCCCCTTCAACCGCTGCCGTTGGGAAAAAGTATTGTTGCCTGTGAACACTGTTGATAAACAATCGATCAAAATATAGATGCAGTCGAGTGAACGGACGATAAAGAGAAGTTCGTACCAGAAGCGGATTATAATCTCCCTGTTTTGACGCTGATAAATGCCGTTTTAGCGTTGAGTCCCATTTGATCTTCTTGGGGTCAACAAAATCGTCGATGTTGCCCTTATCCCTAACCCGACGGTAGCGGTCTACTTCAGCATTATAGTCCTCGACAAACCTCTCCATTCTATACAACAGTGCATTACGATCAAAATCATGAACAACAGCATCCCGATTGGTTTTGATACCGCCACTGTATGTTCTGAAAATGGTTTCTGTTTTCTGGCTGCCCTTTGTTTCCTTATCACCCATCGGCAGATAGCGAGTAAATGTATCCGCGTGTTCGGGTACCAGCCACG
>DAOUES010000429.1:0-2605 GCA_034430335.1 Anaerolineae bacterium
CCGACCTGGGAGCGGGTGTCTATACCCGCCAATACTTTGGCCCGGAGCGTTACGAGTCGCTGTTTACGGGATCACAGGGGCACTCGGTGCCGCTGATCAACGGGCAGGGGCAGCAGGCCGGGCCGGATCGTGCCGCCGACGTGCTGAATTACAATCAACGACCTGATGGAGTCGAATTCAGCCTGGATTTGACCCGCGCCTATGGCGATGTGGGTCTGGAGTCATTTACCCGTTCGTTCGATTGGTCGGTCGACACCGCCGCGCCGTCTGCCGTACTGCGGCTCAGCGATTCATTCCGGTTCAGCGCATTACCGGCGGCGGTCGAGGAATGCTTCATCAGTCTGCGCCCGCCGCTGATCGGGGAAGGCGTGGCAAGCTGGGCGGGCAGGCGCGGCACGATTACAATGCGCTTCGATGCGGAACAGTTCGAGGCCGGCGTCGAACCCATCGAGATGGAAGCGCACCATGCCGGGCCGGTGACGGTGTACCGGCTCCGGCTCCGCGCCCTGAAAGAGACAATAACCCGGAACGCCGACTTTACATTTACCTGCTTTCCAGGAGATGACGTATGAATGATGCACTCAATCAAATCGAACAATTCGGCGTCGTGCCGGTCGTCGCCATCGAAAACGCCGACCACGCCCCCGACTTAGGCCGGGCGCTGATCGATGGCGGGCTGCCCTGCGCAGAGATCACCTTCCGCACGGCAGCCGCCGCCGACGCGATCCAGCGTATCGCTTCCGCCTACCCTGAGATGCTGGTCGGGGCCGGAACCGTACTGACCGTCGAGCAGGCGCAGAAAGCCGCCGACGCGGGTGCGCGGTTCATCGTCACCCCCGGATTCGATGCCGCCGTCGTCGACTGGTGCATAGGCCACGGTCTACCCGTCACCCCCGGCGTGATGACCCCCACCGAGATCAACATGGCGTTGAACAAGGGGCTGAACGTGTTGAAGTTCTTCCCGGCGGAAGCGGCGGGCGGGATAAAGACGCTCAAAGCCATCGGCGGGCCATACGGCGGAGTGCGCTTCATCCCGACCGGGGGGATCAGCGCCGACAACCTTGCCGATTACCTGGTACTGCCGATGGTCGTTGCCTGCGGCGGTAGCTGGCTGGTCAAGAAGCAGATGATCGCCGCCGGTGAGTTCGGGAAGATCGCCGAGCTGACCGCTGAGGCGGTCGAGATTGTCAAAGCGGCACGGGGGTAGGACGTTACAGGCAGCCTGTGGGCGCAGCACGCTGCGCCCGTACGAGTGTACTTATCTGAGGAGTGTCACCAATGGATAATGGACGTGTTGTCACCCTGGGCGAGTTCATGCTCAGGCTGAAATCGCCCGGTTTCGAGCGCTTCTTCCAGTCGCCGTCCCTCGAAGCGACCTTCGGCGGCGGCGAGGGCAACGTCGCGCTGTCGCTGGCGAATTTCGGTCTCGACGTCGCCTTTGTCACCGCCCTGCCGACAACCCCCATCGCCGATGCCTGCATCCGGTTTTTGCGCGGCTACGGCATTGATACATCGCTGATCCAGCGGCAGGGCGAGCGGATGGGAATCTACTTCCTCGAAGCGGGCGCGAATCAGCGCCCGTCGAATGTCGTCTACGACCGTGCCCATTCGTCCATTTCGGAAGCGGTCCCTGCTGATTTCGACTGGGACCGGATTTTCGATGGCGCGGGCTGGTTCCACATCACCGGGATCACCCCGGCGTTGAGCCAGCCCGCTGCCGATCTCTCGCTGCATGCCGTGAAAGTGGCGAAGGAGAAGGGTCTTACCGTCTCCTGCGACTACAACTACCGCAAGAAGCTCTGGAAGTACGGCAAATCGGCCCCCGAAGTGATGGGCGAACTGGTCAAATTCGTCGACGTGGGGATCGCCAATGAGGAAGACTGCCAGCGGTCGCTGGGCGTTTCTCTTGCCGAAGGCGATTGGCAATCCAACGTTGGGCGCGGGGAACTGGACACGCAGCGCTACCGGGCGCTGGCCGAGAAGATGTTCAAGACCTTCCCGAACCTGCGCTACCAGGCGATCACGCTGCGCGAGAGCTTCAGCGCCAGCCACAACGGGTGGTCGGCCTGCCTGTACAACGGCACCGATTTCCACGTCAGCCGCCGCTACGAGATCACCGACATCGTCGACCGGGTCGGGGGCGGCGACTCGTTTGCCGCCGGGTTGATCTACGGACTGCACAGCGGCATGGCCGACGAAGACGCCCTGAATTTCGCCGCTGCCGCATCCTGCCTCAAGCACTCCATTTCGGGCGATGCCAACCTGGTGACGCTTGCAGAAGTCAACCGGCTGATGGGTGGTGATGCGTCGGGGCGGGTGCAGCGCTGACCAACCCAGCGATTGATCTGTGGTTCCATGGGGAAACTTGCCACACCTGATAAGGTTCTGTATACTGACGACAACAACCTCGAAAACATGGTGAGCGGTTCGACATGGCTCCCCTCTACCCTATCGACAAAAAATGACCCCGTCAGAGATGATTCTGGCGGGGTTTTGCGTTCAAAGCTGCTCGTCGCTAGACGGATTTGTGGTTCGACTCCCATTTCTATTTGGGGGGGCAACCCTCTATATACTCCTCGCCAGTTATCTGTCGGCAGACACGATC
>DAOUES010000430.1:0-1583 GCA_034430335.1 Anaerolineae bacterium
TTGCAGGGGTGGGTTCTCTCCCGCCCCTGCCCCAATCCCTGTGATGGTATCTTCCTGTTTTGCTGGTTTTACTGGTAGCACTATTTCGACATGCGAAAGGATTTTATGATGGAGCGAGAAAACTATCCGATCCCGCCCAACGAGCGGATCGCCGCACCGAACGAGCGAAGAAGCGGCCTGACCTGGCTGGCCGGTCTGGTGATGGTCGTGCTGGGTGTGCTGTTCCTGTTCGGTCAAATCTGGTATTCCGGCGATCTCTTCGCCTCGATCCTGTTGATGGGCTTCGGCGCGACCTTCTTCGCCGTCTATCTCACCAACCGCAAACACTGGTGGGCGCTGATCCCCACCTATATCCTGATGGTCACCGGGGCGTTCATCGCCATCGAGCCGGTGCTGTGGGGCGAGGGTGATGCGATCTACTGGCTGGCCGCGGTCGGCCTGCCCTTCCTCTACCTCTTTGTCACCGACCCGGCGAAACGCTGGTGGGCGCTGATCCCCACCTACGTTTTCGCTTCGACCGGTGCTTTCCTGATCGTCGAGCCAATCCTGTGGGGAGATCTTGACGGCGCGTACTGGCTGTTCGCCATCGCCCTGCCCTTCTTCGCCGTCTATGTTACCGGCCCGCGCAACCGCTGGTGGGCGCTGATCCCCGGCGGGATACTCGCCTCGATTGGCGTCGGGCTGTTCGTTTCCAGCATCGCGCTTGTGCTTCCGGTGGCCTTCATCATCGCCGGGATCGTTCTGCTCACCCGCCAGGCGCGGCAGCGCCGCGCTGCCGATGCGCCGTCGATGGAGCCGCCCGCGCCACGCTATGGCCCCGAAGCCGACCGGCCCGCGCCGGAGTTCGAACCGCTGGGCGCACGTGAGCCGGAACCGGTTGTCAACGTCAAATACGACCGCTGATCCGATTTTCGGATGCTCGTCAGCCGGGGCGACCGCCGGTGGCATTCCGCCGGGTTCGCCCCTTGTTTTTTCCTCCTCCGTTCCCGGCGCTGAAGCGCCGGGTTAATGGTCTGTCAGGATATCCAGAACCCTTTTTTCTTTTTCCTTCTTTCTCCGCTCCCCGCCAGCTTTTCTCTGCTCCCTACTTTTATCTTTCCACTTTTATCTTGGCTCATGTGTAGAAAGAGTGAATCGTATGTTGTGATAGAGAACCCCCTCCGACCTACGGCCACCTCCCCCTTCGCAAAGGGTGGAGGATGCAATATGGGCAACCATTGCCCATATTGCCAGGTGAATTGGCTTTGCCAATTCACACAAAATCCGAGCGTCGACAAAGTCGGAGCGAGATAGGAGGGGGTTAATACTCACTCGTTTTGAACATGAGCCTTACAAGTTGCTGCTGGCCAATCTGATAAACAAGGAGACAGTTCATGGTAAGAAAATGCACTAATTGCGGCAATGACATCCGTGACTTTGCACGGATTTGTGCTTCCTGTGAAACATTTCAACCGTTAAAGGAACTCTCGCCTGCGCCTCCCAGCATATCAGGCTGGAATGGGAGTGATTCATTGGGGAATCTGGATTTATCGTGGTGCGATCTTTCTCGCTCGTCGCTGCACCGGGCAAACCTGGAAGGAGCC
>DAOUES010000431.1:0-8514 GCA_034430335.1 Anaerolineae bacterium
TACGCCGGTTATGGCGGCCAGCCGATCAAAGGCTGGTTCATCCTGCCCGCCCACCGATCCGGCCCGCTACCCTGCATCGTCGAGTACATCGGCTACGGCGGCGGGCGAGGACTCCCCATTGATTGGCTATTGTGGGACAGCGCCGGGTATGCTGCGCTGGTGATGGATACGCGCGGCCAGGGAAGCTACTGGCGGACAGGCGATACTCCCGACATCTCCGAAGGAGCCGATCCGCACCATCCCGGCTTCATGACGCTCGGCATCCAATCGCCCGAAACGTACTATTACCGGCGCGTCTTCACCGACGCCGTCCGCGCCGTCGAAGCCGCCCGCAGCCACCCGGCGGTCGACCCGGCAAAGATCGCCGTTACCGGCGGCAGCCAGGGAGGGGGGATCACGCTGGCCGTCAGCGGCCTCGTGCCCGATATCGCCCTGGCAATGCCTGACGTTCCCTTCCTCTGCCACTATCGCCGCGCTGTTTCGATCACCGATTCCGACCCGTACCACGAGATCACCCGCTATTTGAAGAACCACCGGGACAAAATCGACGCGGCTTTCAACACCCTTTCCTACTTCGACGGCCTGAACTTCGCCGCCCGGTCGAAGGCCCAGGCGCTGTTCTCTGTCGGGCTGATGGACGACACCTGCCCACCGTCGACGGTCTACGCGGCCTACAATCACTACGCGGGGCCGAAAGACATCCGCGTCTGGACCTTCAACCGGCACGAAGGCGGGGAGTCTTTCCAGGAGTTTGAAAAGCTCAAACTGGTCAATTCCCTCTGGCGGGCATAGCCCGATCCGTCCACAATCTACAGAGCAGGCGAGAGTCCCCGCCTGCTCTTTGTTTTGCCCTTGTTTTCTCCCCCTTTTTGTCATCTGGGAATCGATACCGGCATCCCCTAAAAAGCGTGTTCGGAGTACCTGGATCACCCCGGCCAATAATGGTATTTAACCCCCCGCTGGAGTATAATAATTCTTCAGATGCCACTATAGTAGCTCCTCAAAAACGACCAGAAGTAAAGGGCTACTGACAAGCGAAAATCGAGAAGCTTGGTCACCTGATACTTGTCGATTTTCATCAATTGACGTGTTTACCGACTGCCTGGAGATTTGTGGATGGATATTGGCGATGTAAGGCTCGTTGACATTAACGAGGAGATGCGCGATTCGTACCTGGATTACGCGATGAGCGTCATCGTCTCGCGTGCGCTGCCTGACGTCCGGGACGGGTTGAAACCTGTACACCGGCGCATTCTTTTCGCAATGCACGATATGGGCATACGGGCCAATTCATCTTATAAGAAAAGCGCCCGCATCGTCGGTGAAGTGCTTGGTAAGTACCACCCACACGGCGACAGCGCCGTCTACGATGCAATGGTGCGCATGGCCCAGCTTTTTTCGATGCGCTACCCGCTGGTCGACGGCCAGGGCAACTTCGGCTCGATAGACGGCGACAGCGCCGCCGCGATGCGCTACACCGAAGCCAGAATCGCAAACATGGCCGAGGAACTCCTGGAAGACATCGACAAAAACACCGTAGACTTCATCGACAACTTCGACGGCACGCTGCAAGAACCCATCGTCCTCCCGTCCGCCCTCCCGAACCTGCTCCTGAACGGCATCTCCGGCATCGCCGTAGGCATGGCGACCAATATCCCGCCGCACAACCTGGGAGAAATCGCCCAGGCCGTCGATTTCATGATCCGGCAGATGAGCGCCCCCGAAGGTGATGCCATCGACGAGGAGTTGGAAAACGTCACCATCGAAGACCTGATGCAGTACGTCACCGGCCCCGACTTCCCCACCGGGGGGACGATCACCGGGTCGGAGGGAATCGTCAATGCCTATGCGACCGGCAAAGGGCGCATCGTCATGCGGGCCAAGACCCATGTCGAAGAGATCAAGGACGACCGCTTCCGGGTGGTCGTGACCGAAATCCCTTACCAGGTCAACAAGTCCGGCATCATCGAGCGGATCGCTGCGCTGGTTCGCGACGGGCGGCTGGATATGATTTCCGACCTGCGCGACGAATCAGACCGGCGCGGGATGTCGATTGTCATCGAGTTGAAGCGCGGCGCGCAGCCCAGGACGGTGATCAACCGCCTGTACAAATACACCAGCCTGCAAACCACCTTCGGCGTCCAGATGCTCGCCCTGGTCAACAACAACGAACCGCGCCTGCTGTCGCTGAAATTGGTGCTGAAGTATTACATCAACCACCGGCGTGAGGTCATCGAGCGGCGCACCCTGTTCGATCTGGAACGCAATCGCAAACGCGCCCACATCCTCGAAGGGCTGCTGGTGGCGATTACCAACCTCGACGCGATCATCCGCCTGATCCGGCAGAGTCCGGACGCCGACGACGCCAAAGAGCGCCTGATCGTGACCTACAAGCTCTCCGAAGAACAGGCCCAGGCCATCCTCGACATGCAGTTGCGTCGATTGGCCGCCCTGGAACGCCAGAAAATCGAAGAAGAATACCAGTCGCTGCTCGAATTGATCGCCGCCCTCGAAGACCTCCTGGCGCATCCCAAGAAAATCCTCAACCTGATCCGGGAAAATCTCAACGAACTGGCCGAGAAATACGGCGACGAACGCCGGACGGAGATTGTGCCGGGGGCCATCGAAGAGTTCAACGAAGCCGACCTCGTCCCCGACGAAGACGTATTCATCTTCATTACCAACCGGGGATACGTCAAGCGGGTGGCGGCGCAGGCTTATCGAACCCAGGGACGGGGCGGCAAGGGACTGACCGGGATCACCACCCGTGACGAGGATTTCGTCGAGCACCTGTTCGCCGCCGGTTCGCTGGACGGCATTCTCTATTTCACCGACCGGGGGAAGGTCTACCAGGAGAAAGCCTACCAGATACCCGACGCAAGCCGCACGGCCAAAGGCATCCCGCTGGTCAGCGTATTGGCGCTGGACCCTTACGAACACATCACCGCTGCCCTGGCCGTTCCAAGCTTCGAGGAAGTCGAATACTGCACGATGGTGACCCGCAACGGGCGGATCAAGCGCGTCGAGGTAGCCGCTTTCGAATCGGTCCGGCCCAGCGGCCTGATCGCGATCAGCCTCGACGAAGGTGATGAACTGGGCTGGGTCAAGCTGACCAGAGGCGATCAAGACCTGGTCATCGTCACCACCGATGGGATGTCGATCCGCTTCAACGAAAACCAGGTCAGGGCGATGGGACGCAGCGCGGCAGGCGTCAACGCGATCAAGCTCAAAGACGGCGACCGGGTCGCGGGGATGGATGTCATCGACGATCCGGAGGACGAACTGCTGGTCGTAACGAAACATGCCTACGGCAAACGCTCGCCGGTCGATGAATATCCCACCCAGTCGCGCTATGGATTAGGCGTACGCACATTGGCCCATAATTCGAAGACCGGCCCGGTTATCGCCGCCCGCACCGTCCAGCCGGGCGACGAGGTGACCTTCATCACCACCGGGGGAATGGCGCTGCGCACCCGCGTCGAGACGATTTCGCTCATCGGGCGCAACACGCAGGGCGTCCAGTTGATGAACCTGGCCGATGAGGATACACTGGCATCGGTAGCGCTGCTTGAGGAAGACCGGCGTCTTCAGCGTGAGCAGGCGCTGCAAGCAGAAAGCAATGAGTTGACACTCAACTCGTATTCATTAGCTGATGGATACGACGAACCACTGGAATACGGCGAACCATTGGAAGACGACGAAGAACTGGAAGACGACGAGGACGACGCTCTATAGCACGTAGCGTAAGGACGAGAGCATGTTCGCCACACTGGCGCTTGCAGCGATATACCTCATTCTGTTTGGTCTTGCCATACTCCGGCGTTCCCGCCGCGATCCAGCCGAAGGGTGGATGCTTGCCTACTGCATCTACTCGGTGTTGTTGATGGTGCTCTATGGTTTCGTCGCCGGGGGCCGGATCAACTTCTCCCCATCACTGTCGATGCCGATGGTCATCCTGATCGGGTTCATGTTCAGCACCGCATTGGCCGGGTACCTGACGCTCTCATACCTGACTATCGACGGGCAAATTCAGCTCGCCAGCGTGATTTTGCTGCTGGTCTGGTTTGGAGCGGTCATCACCGTTCAGATCACCGGAACGCCTCCCTTCATCGGGACGCATGCCTGGTTCAGCGACACCCTCGGCCTGGATATCACCCTGGCTATCGAACTGGCTTTCATCGGGTGGCTGTTGATTACGCTGCTGCTGTTGTTTGTTTCCTGGTACGCATTCACCACCGCGCCGCTGCCCCTGTATGCCAATCGCATCCTGTTCTGGACGGTCGTCCTCCCCTTCATGCTGTTCGGCGACGCCCTGACCGCCGCCTGGCTCCGCGAACCCTGGAATTACGTTGCTTACGCGATCCGTCTGTTGGGCGCTATCGGGGCGGTCTATGCCGTGATCACCCACCGGGTGATCGACCTGCGCGAGATGATCCGCCTGTTCATCAGCCGCTTCATCATCACGGTGATCTACGGTGCATTGATTGTCGGCGGAGTCATGGCGACCGCTTATTTCAGAGTCCCCGGCACAGAACATCTGCCGAACTCAACCCAGCGCTGGATCGTCGGGATTCTCGCCGCGCTGATCGTCGCCCTGCTGCTCCCGCCGATCACACAGTTGATCCGCCTGCTGCTGCACAACCTGGTCAGCCGGTCGGCCACCGATCCCGCCGAGGCAGTCAGGCGCTACGGGCAGCGGATCAGCGGGATGATCGACCTCGAAAAACTGGCCTCGGTTGCGGTCAAGACGATCAACGAACTGCTGGCAACGCGGCGTAGTTATCTCATCCTGGCAACCCCCAAAGACGATCAGGTCGCGCTGGAAATTGTGGGCGCGTCCGAGAGCAAAACAGACCTCGTCGGCTTCCTGTCGACCAACGGCCCAATCTACAAACACTTTGTCAACATCCGGCAGCCGCTGCTTCAATACGATGTCCAATATCACAAACGCTACATCACCGTCCCCGAAAGCGAGCGCAGCTTCCTGAACCAGTTGGAGACCGATATCTACGCCCCGGTTGGAGACAACGACTCGCTGATCGGCATTCTGGCCGTCGGCCCGAAGATCAACGACGATCCCTTCCGGCCCAACGAGATCGAACTTCTGGAAGCGCTCGCCACCCAGACGGTCGCCGCACTGGAAAACGCCCGGCTGGTGTCCGATTTACGCACGCTGAACGAGGAGATGATCACGCTGAACGAGAGCCTGATCGAAACGAATGAACGCCTTGAGCGTCTCGACGGGGTAAAATCAGACTTCATCACCATCGCATCACATGAACTTCGAACGCCGCTGACCCAGGTTCAGGGTTATTCGGACCTGTTGAAAGAAATGGCCGAACGCCGAATCCTCGATCCGAACGAAACAGCCGATATCACCCAGAACCTTTCACGGGCCAGCCAGCGGATGGCCGACATCATCACCGCCATGTTGGAGATCTCACAGCTTGATGTCGACAAACTCGATCTCACCTTCAGCGAGACCAATCTCTCGGTGGTCATCAAGCTGGCCGTCGAACCCTACGCCGAGGCGATCCGCAAGCGCAAACAGGTGCTTGTCGGGAAGGGGTTGAGCAACCTTCCATTGATTTATGGCGACCTGAAGCGCCTCGTGCAGGCGTTCCAGAACCTGATCACCAATGCGGTCAAGTTCACCCCCGACGGCGGCAAAATCGAGATCACCGGCCAGGTTTACGACAAAGACAACGAAGGGAACCCGCTCAGTGTGCGCGTGTCAGTCTCCGACAACGGGATCGGGATCGACGAGAAACACCACGAACTCATCTTCGAGAAGTTCTACCGGGTTGGCGCAGTCGAGCTTCACTCCACGGGAACCACGAAGTTCAAAGGAGCCGGGCCGGGCCTCGGCCTGCCGCTCGCCCAGGGCATCGTCGAGGGGCATGGGGGCCGCATCTGGGTCGAGAGCAAAGGCTATGACGAGAGCAAGCGTTACGGCAGCACTTTTCATGTCGTGCTGCCCGTCAAGCCGCCCCAGTTGAGAAAACAGCAGCAGGAGAAAACGCCGGAGAAACCCGAAGAGGCAAAGCCAGAGCCGGTTTTACCTGCCATAAAGATCGAAGGGCTTGACAGCGAGCCGTCCGGCGACGACACTATTTTGTTGTAGCATTCCCTGATTAATAAAAGGACAAACTATGGCGTTCACGGCCCTCCTGTTCGACATGGATGGCGTAATCGTCGACACCCAGGAAGCAGTGACGATATTTTGGGAGAACCTGGCTTCCAGGCACGCCGTCAACCTTACGCAGGCCGACTACACCAACCATATTCACGGCTGCCTGGCCGATCACACCCTCGACGCGCTGTTCCCCTTCCTCTCACCCGAACAGCGTAAAGATGTCCTCTCCGACATGGTCGACTACGAAACCAATTTCACTTACCGGGCAATCCCCGGCGTCCTGCCGTTTATAGAGAACCTGGGTCGCTGCGGCATCCCGATTGCACTGGTGACCGCCGGGGCCAGGTGGAAAGTCGATACGGTGGTCGGGCAGCTTGGGCTGGAAGCGGCCTTCGACGCGCAAATCACTTTCGAATCGATAAGGCAGGGCAAGCCGCACCCGGAGTGCTACCTGCTGGCCGCCGAAGCGCTCGATCAGGCACCTGGATCATGCATCGTGTTCGAAGATTCGGTCGCGGGTATTCAGTCAGGCGTCGCAGCGGGGGCTTACTGCGTAGGCGTCAGGCCCGCCGAGATCGCCCAGGCGCTGATCGAGGTCGGCGCGAAAACGGTGATCCCTGACTTCAACCGCACCCGGATCGAGCAAAACGGGGACAATCTCGATTTGCGGTTGGACGAGGAAACGCGCGTCCCTATCGGACGACCCGGCCAGCCTGCCAGTTGACGGCGGTGACCTGCCCAGGCCGGATCGGTTCGCCAAGCAGCCGGGGAGCAAGCCGCAGGAACGCATCTTTGTCGCCGCTGGTGAAATAGCTCACCTGCCCCGCATGATCATCCGCGTTACGGCAGTCGGAGATCACGCGCCCCACCTGCCGGGCGACCGCCGGGGCAGGATCAACGATCTCGACATCCGGCCCGACGATTTTTTTCAGCACAGGCGTGAGAAACGGGAAATGTGTGCAGCCCAGCACCAGCTCGTCGATCCCTGCCTCGAGCAGCGGTTTCAGGTAGCGGCGGGCAGTCTCTTCGACGGCAGGCGTATCCAGTTCGCCCCGTTCGACCAGCATGACGAAATCCGGGCATACCTGGGTGGCGACTTCGACATCGCTGGCGTACCGGTCGATCAGGCTGGAGAACAGCTCACCCTGAAAGGTCGCCCTGGTCATGATCACGCCGATCACGCCTGCGCTGGTATTCTCCGCCGCCGGTTTCACCGCCGGTTCCATCCCGACGAACGTCACCGAGGGGAACTCGCCACGAAGAGTGTAAAGGCTGGCCGCCGACACCGTATTGCAGGCAACGGCGATCACTTTTGCCTGATTGTCTAACAAAAATCGGGTGATCTCTGCTGAGAACTGGTGGATTTCACCGATAGGGCGCGGGCCATACGGGACATGTCCCTGATCGGCAAAGTAGAGGATATCTTCATTGGGAAGCTGTTTGCGTACTTCCCGCAAAACAGAAAGGCCCCCCACACCGGAATCGAGCAGCCCAATAGGGCGTGTATCAGGCTGAACGGCTGACCTGTTCATGGCGGCAACTATCTCTGATCAGGGTTGGAATCTCAACACAAATAATCCCGCAGTCCTCGATGCGGGATTCAAACCATCGCACCGGCTGAAGGTCGACGGCATCCGGGTTTTCCCCGTCCATGATTGACTCTCCGGCAAGAGAATCGATCACGAAGCGCTACCGCTTTTCCTTCAACTGTGCCCGCCGACCGGTGCGCCCACGCAAAAAGTAGAGCTTGGCCCGCCGGGCATGGGCGTGGCGAACGACTTCGACCTTCTCGACACGCGGTGACCGCAGCAGGAAGGTACGTTCCACGCCGATTCCGTGCGAAGCGATCCGGCGAACGGTAAAGCTGGCATTATTGCCGCCTCGCTTGATGCGGATCACAGTACCAGGGAAAATCTGAACACGCTCGCGATCGCCTTCGACGATGAGGGCATGAACTTTTACAGAATCGCCTGGGCGAAGTTCGGGGATATTGGGATTTTCGGGTGCTTCCAGTGATTTAATCAGTTCGTCCATTCAAATCATCAGCGCAGCTTGTGTCGCGTGTGACAGTTCACTGCGCTGCCTCCTCTATTTCACTTATATCCACAATTGCTAAAGTGTTTTACGAAAAGTTTTTATTTCGTAAAACCTCAAGTGGAACTCCGGTTAAAAATGTGCCTGTGTTTTTACTTCCCGGATTTCACCAAAACCCTCTTGATAAGGGTATTTGAGAGTCAATTCTATCGAGAAAAATGTCAAGGCCCGTTACGTACTGTCGTATTCATCAACCGGGTGATTTTTGGGCCAGTAGACGGAGAGAGATTATACCGTTAGCCATACGGGGCGGTCAAATAGAAATGCTTTTTCCGGCAGGATTC
>DAOUES010000432.1:0-3080 GCA_034430335.1 Anaerolineae bacterium
GCCGCAGAATTTCATCCTGTTGGTTACGATCTTTGGCCTGGTCCTTCCCGCTCCCTTTACCTGCCGGTGCGACTTCCTCGCTGCTGTCGGCCAGGGCGCGCTGCATTGCCAGCGCCATCGCGGTGGGAAGTTCCTCTTCCGGCTCTTCACTGTCCATGACCTTCGGCTCCGGCTCGCCGATCTTGGCGCTGAGGTCGATCTGCCGCTTCTTCTTGTTGACACCAACCACCTTGACCTCAATCGCCTGGCCTTTTTCGACCACGTCATCCGGCGATTTTACATAGCCGTGCGCCAGTTCACTGATATGAACCAGCCCCGGACGTTCGGCACCAATATCGACAAAAACGCCGAATTTCTCGATGCGAACGACCTTGCCTTCGTAAAGTTGACCGGCGGATAGGGATTCCCAACTGACATCAGGAGGCTTGATCATTGAAACATTTAAGCGCGCATTGTCCTTGTCGACATTGAGCACCCAAACGGTAACATTCTGCCCAACTTCCAGGAAATCCTGTACGTTATTTACACGCTTTCGTCGTATCTGTGAAATGTGAAGCACAGCATCACATTCTTTTAAATCAACATCTATGATAGCGCCTGCCAGTTGAACCTGTTTGACGCTGCCTTTTAGCTTGGTTCCGGGCTCAAGATCATTAATCGTGAGAGCGGTTGCCTCCTCGGTCACGGCATACTCCTCATTTGAACTCATTCTTGCGTTTGGTCGCCGTTATCGGCGGTTGCCAAATCGCCTCTCTTTACCGGGGAGGGATTATACGTCTGCTGGGGGGAACTGTCAATGAAAAAATCGCTAATTGCGAACCGTCACCGGGATGCCGATTTCTGCCCAGTTGTAAAGCTGTTGAGCGTCCGCGTCGCCGAGAATAACACAGCCATACGATGCGGGTCTTCCCAACAGTCCTTCCCACAGCCGCACCCCGTTCGACAGGATCGGCAGCGCGTGAAAGCCGTTTTGAAGCGGCCCCGCCCAGTAAAATCCTAACCAGTACGGCATCTGGAGATCCCATGTCTCGGCGTAGGCATTGGGCAGTTTCGTCAATATTTTGAACTCCCCCCGCCAAGTATCGGTTCCCGGCAGCCCGGTGCTGACGACATACGTCCAGAGCAGTTGATCCCCCTCGTAGACGTACGTTCGCTGCTCCGAGATGTCGACCACGATCCGCTTGTTGGTCTCGACGACGCTGCCGTCGGCCAGTGCGCCCTCTGTGGGTATGGTGAGTATTTGCCCGGCATACAGGAGGGCCGGATTGCTGATATTGTTGACCTGCGCCAGCGCCCAGGGAGAAACCCCGTAGCGAGAGCCAATCGAAGTTAGTGTCTCACCGCGAGCGACGACATGCGTCCCGGCTACCCCGTCCGGGGTATACCCGGTAGCCGCCGTCGGCGCACCTGGAAGAATCAACTGCTGCCCGATAGTAATATGAGTCGGGTTGATCAGGTGATTGGCGTCGGCCAGCGCCGCGACCGAGACATTGTATTTCCGGCTGATGCTGTACAGCGTTTCGCCTCGAACGACTGTATGAACGCCCTCTACCGCCGTCTCTGCTCCCATTTCCGGCGCATCTTCCTGGTTTACCGGCACGTTTTCGCCCTGCGCCTCACCGGAAGGGATGGTAAGCACCTGCCCCGCATAAACCTGGTTGGCATCGCTCAACCCATTGACCGCCGCCAGTTCGTTGTACGATACGCCGTACCTCAACCCGATCCGGTACAGCGTCTCCCCCTGCTGAACGACGTGCGTCGAACTGCTGCCCACTTCGCCGTCGGTGACAGTGCCTCTGGCACTGTCACCAGGGATCGTTAAACGCTGGCCTGCATAGATGTTGGCCCCGGCCAGCCCGTTCGCATCGGCAATCGAATCGACGGTTACGCCGTATTGCCTCGCAATAGAGTAGAGTGTCTCCCCCCAGGCGACGACATGGATCGTCGTCTCCTGGGCGATCACTACACGACTTCCAGAAAACAGGAAGATAATGGCGAACAGAACGATAATCGTCGATTTGACAGCAGGCGATTTCGTGTAAAGTTTCATAGCCTCGTAACCCGGACTGACTGAACGCTGTGCGATAGTGTAACTGTGAGTGCCGTCTTATGACAAATTTGTAAGTAATGATATTAAAAGATATAGCGACTTACGAACATATGTTCTATATTTTCGATGCTGGTTCGGGGCTTGTGATGCTGGCCGCTATCACAAAAGCCTCAGATTGATGTAGGTAAATATTTTCCAGTTGACAGGGGGGTAAATGATGGACTTCTACTATGTCGTCGCGGTGAAAGTCGTTGGCGAGAAAAGGCGGGAGGTTGATTGTCGGGTCTGCTTTGGGTCGGGTATCGGGTCTTGTGCAAACGCGATGGTTAGGCGGGCGCTAAAGCGGTACAAGCTGCCGGTCTATGACCTTCGAGAGCCTCGCAAGGGGAAACGATTCTTTGACAATCTTCCCTGTGATCATGTGGTGGTAGTTTCGCGGCCACTGCTGGTTTAGTGCTGATTACTGGGTTTAATCCGAACGGAATTAGAGAGCATGATTGTGAAGTTGGCCGCTTCTCATGCTCTCCAGGTGAAAGGGGGTAAAAGTGTATCAGATGACACTGTTTGCAGTGGAGGAAATCAAAAACGAAATCCTGTCAATTCTGGTAGATACCTGGTTCTTTGCCGGTCACATGGTCACTCTGTCAATGCTGGATGAAATCTTTCCGGGTAATGAGTGGATGGTTACTGATGCGCTGATCGAGTTGATCGCTGATGGCTTGGTGCAGGCTCAGGAAGCAAAGAGGAAGCAGGTAACGTTTTACTGTCCTTCATCGGAATTGATGCAGGCGATTGATCGGATGTGGAATGAAGGGCGGTTCTAACGTGTCAATGATCGGTCAAGTGATGGTGTGGGTCTTGATCGTAGCTGCGTTTGTGGGATTGCCTGCGCTATTTGGGAAAGGTCAATAAGGTCAAGGGTTATTTTTCGAAGAAAAATCAGTCATCCGGGTATGGGTGAAACCTTACCCGGATGGCTGCCCTTGACGGTAAAGAGGAAAGACGCTTGAGAGAGGGAAAAGGGAGCATC
>DAOUES010000433.1:0-11098 GCA_034430335.1 Anaerolineae bacterium
GCCATTGTGCGAGAACTACAGATCATCGGCGAAGCGGCGCGGCAGGTATCAGACACTTACAAAAGTAATCACCCGGAGATTGACTGGCACAGGATAGCTGGCCTGCGGAATCGACTGGTTCATGAGTATTTTCGCATCAGCCTTGAGATCGTATGGCGGACGGTTGAAGAAGATATTGGCGTTCTGATCGAACGGATCGAAAAGCTGATTCCACCCGATGAAGACCTATCATAACTCGCAACTCTGACAGGGTATAATCAGGTCATGAAACCGGCAGTCGACATTCCACAGGCTGAAATCGAGACATTCTGCAAACGCCACCATATCCGGCGGCTGGCGCTGTTCGGCTCCGTGCTGCGCGACGACTTCAGCCCGGACAGCGACGTGGACGTGCTGGTCGAATATGAAGAAGGAGCAGTAGTAACCCTTCTCGATATGGCTGGACAGGAGATTGAGCTGGGAGAATTGACCGGTTATAAGATAGATTTACGGACGGCGCAGGACCTCAGCCGTTATTTCCGACAGCAGGTTGTAGATACTGCTGTACCGGTCTATGAATGATAACGATTTGATCCGCCTGCGCCATATGCTGGACGCAGCACGCGAGGCCATCCGCTTCATAGAAGGCACCTCTCGCAGCGATCTTGATCGGAACAGAATGCTGGTTTTTGCTCTGACAAGAGCTATCGAGATAATCGGTGAAGAGCTTCGAAAATATCGAAAGGCACGCAAGAACAGATTCCAGAAATCCCCTGGCCCCAAATAATAGGCATGAGAAATCGAATCGTTCATGCCTATTACGATATCAATCTTGATCGTTTGTGGAATACAGTAATTGTTAGCATACCCGTTTTGCGTGCTCAACTCGAACGACTGATACCGCCAGACGAGGACACGCCATAGTCCGGTCAGGTAATTCTAATGTCCTCCCAACAGGGTATAATCAGGGTATGAAACCGGCAATCGACATTCCACAGGCTGAAATCGAGGCATTCTGCAAGCGCCACCACATCCGGCGGCTGGCGCTGTTCGGCTCCGTGCTGCGCGACGACTTCGGCCCCGACAGCGACGTCGACGTGCTGGTCGAATTTGAACGGGAAGCACGTGTAGGCTACTTCACTCTGGTAGCAATTCAGCACGAATTAGAAAATCTGGTTGGCCGCGAGATTGATTTACTAACCCCCGGCGCTTTAAGTCCGCGTTTCCGCGATAGCGTGATCGCAGGGGCACAGGTTGTCTATGAATGAAGCTGACAGGAACCGCCTGTATGATATGCTCGACGCGGCCCGAAAAGCTCAGTCTTTTGTCACAAGTAGGGATAGGGCTTCACTTGACGAAGATGAAATGCTAGCGCTGGCCCTCACCAGGCTGTTGGAGATCATCGGTGAAGCTGCATGGAATGTCTCAGCAGATACGCAATCAGAAATTTCTACCCTACCCTGGACAGCAATTGTTGGTATGCGACACCGGATTGCCCACGACTATCTCCATGTAGATTATGCTGTTGTCTGGGATACCATTACTGTAGATTTACCCGGACTGGTCGAGGTGCTGGAATCTATCCTGCCTCCGGAAGAAGACAACACTTGATTTGCCGAAAGCGAGCTTTTCTATGAGTGTACCCTAACACTGAATATCCGATGACACACGAAAGACACTGAACCATGAATGAAGCAGCCCACCCCGAAATAACCGAATCCGTTCGCCGCCTTCTCGACACTATCCCCGAAGGCGTGACGGTCGTCGCTGCCGCCAAGACGCGCACCCCCGCCGAGGTCGACGCGGCCATCGCCGCCGGGATCACCATCGTCGGCCATAATTACGTTCAGGAAGCCGAGCAGATGAAGCCGTTCGTCAAAAACGAGGCCCGCTGGCACCTGATCGGCCACCTCCAGCGCAACAAGATCAACAAGGCCCTCCCGGTCTTCGACCTGATCGAAACCCTCGACACGCTCAAACTGGCCGAAGCCCTCGACCTGCGCTGCGAGCGCGAGGGGATCGTGATGCCCGTCCTGATCGAGATCAACAGCGGTGAGGAGTTCAGCAAGACCGGCGTCCACCCCGACGCAGTCGATGCGCTGGTCGAATCGCTCGCCCACCTCGCCCATATTCGCGTCGAGGGGCTGATGACGATGGGGCCGTTCAGCGGTGACCCGGAAGACGCCCGCCCCTACTTCCGCGAGACGCGCGAAGCCTTCGAGCGCCTAAAAAAGATCGATCAGGCCAACGTAGAAATGAAGACCCTCTCGATGGGGATGAGCAATTCCTACCGCGTGGCAGTCGAGGAAGGCGCGACCATGATCAGGATCGGCACGGCGCTCTTTGGCCCGCGCCCCTGCGCGGTGTAACAGCCTTCGTATCGTACGGGCACAGCTATAAATTGCGAGCGGCAGCGAGCATCAAGCAATTCGTGTAATTTGCGTAATTCGCGGATAAATACTGACCCTCACCCGGACAACCCGGCCCGAATCTCATCCAGCACGACCTTCGTCTCCGCCGAATGCTCCCAGCAGACCCTCACCTTCGCGCAGCCGTAGTCGGGACAGTGGGCGCAGTTCTCAAGCCCGCGCTCGATGGCGCACTCCCGAACGTCGCAGGTGCGGCAGTATTCGATCCGCCGACCCTCGCCCAGGCAGCCATCGCAGACGCAGTCCCCGGCCTTGAGCGATTTGCCCATCTGCGCGTTCCACTCGTCGGCGACGCGCTGCAAGGCGGCGTGATCGTTGTTCAACGTGGCGATATAAGCCGAGCAGGTCGTGCAGACTTCGCCGCAGTAGGCGATCATCCGGTCTTCATTCAAAGTTTTCCTCGCAATTCCAGCATATTCACCGATCATAGCCGCTTCACAGTGAGGCGCAACAAAAAGGGCGCAGCGACTTTTGCTGCGCTCATAGCGATGAGCATTGCTGTAACGTGTGCGGCTTCAATTCATGACCTGGAGGCTGAAATAGGTAGTGTGAACGTTACGATTGTACCTTTGCCTACCTCGCTCTCTAGCCAGATTTGCCCACCTTGCGCCTGAACTGCTAAACGGCAAAACGTTAGCCCTAACCCACTGCCGATGGCTCCTCCTGCTTTGCGAGCATCAACCTGCGCGAACTTGTCAAACACCCTATCTACCCATTCATCCGGGATGCCCGGCCCCTGGTCAGTTATCCTGAACGCGAGCATGTTGGCATCGGACGTCTCGATATAGATGACGACCGCTGATTGAGAACGGCTGAATTTGATAGCGTTGCTCAACAGGTTGACCAAAACACGCGTTGTCACGTCGGGATCGGCGTAAATCTGCTTGACGTCGGTATTGGACTGGAGAGTTAAGGTCACCTGTTTTCGCTCTGCCAATATTGCCACTTGTCCAAACGACGATTCGACCAGCTCGCTCGTGCTCGTCTCGCCCGGTTGCAATGGCATGTGCCCGCTTTCCAAACGTGCCAGGTCAAGCAAGGAATTGATAAGTAACAGCATGTAGTTGCTCGATGTCAGGCATATCCCCACCAGTTCTCTCTGGGCGGTATCCATTGTTTTATCCGCAGCCTCTTGAAGGGTCTGGAGCCCTGTGATGACGTTACCCAATGGTGAGCGCAGATCGTGAACGATGAATTGTGCCAGTTCTTCCTGACGATCTATGGAAGCCTTCAATGCTGACAGGACATAAGAAACGGTCAGAAAGAAGCCCAATCTGACAATAGTATTCCAGTAAGGTGTGGCGGGATGCGAGTAAACATGCTTGGCCATCAGGTCAGCTGTAAACCAGGCGGTAGCGCTTACCACAGATACTCCAATTCCGGATCTCCGCCCCACAAACCAGGCGGCCATAGAGATGGGAAGTAAATAGAAAATCGAAAAGGAAAGCTCTGGCCCCGTCAGGTAATCAAGCGTTCCCAATAAGAAGACGAGAACAAGGCCCAACACTGTCAGGGATACCTTGGATTGCTTGTTGAAGAACTCCAGCAGTCTCGCCATATTGATATACTCAAATTCAGTCTCTGGCCGTAAACAAGCGCTGCTCAACCGGATTGCCGTTGCCTAAAGGATACAAATAACGGGAAGTATAGGCAAACTTCTGCATTCACTCATCTGAAATGTTACCGAAGCAGTACAGTTCACTCAATAGAAAAGTACCGACCCTCTCTCTGATATCACAAAAAGCAAATGGGACGGGCTGATACCCGTCCCGGCGTACAGTTGGGTGATGTGATTCTACCTGGCGACCTTGACCTCGATTTTGCGCGGCTTGAGCGCTTCGGCTTTGGGCAGGACGAGCGTCAGAATGCCGTTCTCGAAAGTCGCCTCGACCTTGTCTACGTCGATTGGAACGTTCAGTTGGAGCGTCCGGCTGAAAGAACCGTGGAAGCGCTCGCTGAACAGGTAATCGACATTCTCCAGGTGGGGCGGCATCTCGCCGCCGATGGTGACCGTCTCGGCCTCCATCGTAATCGAGACTTCGTCCGGGGAGAGGCCCGGCACCGCTGCCGTCACGACAAATTCGTTTTCGGTCGAGTACACGTCGATAGGCAGGTAGGCCGCGCCGCCCTCGATTGTCCCCCCGTGACGCGCGAAGCTCTCGTCGAACAGGCGGGTCATCGCATCGCGCAGGGCAAACATATTGCTTGGGTTACGGTATACCAGACTCATTTTTACCTCCCATCGAATTTGATTTGTGTTGGTTTCCAGTACCATCTGTAACTATAGGCCGGAAACATAAGAGATAAACAAGAGCACCGTAAAAGAACTATAAGAGATTTCGATCCACAGATTTCACAGATATTTATCCGCGAATTGCGCTAATTATTCCCGTTGACCGAGATGAAATCGACGAAACCCGGATCGCTATCTCAACAGCTTCAAGCCACAACACATCGATCTGTATAAGGATAAAAATTCGTGTAATTGGCGTAATTCGCGGACCGAATCCTTTCCCTCACCACCTCAATTGATTCAAGCCCCAACGGTAAGAGTCTCCATCTTAAAAATCTGTGACATCTGTGTCATCTGTGGATCGATCCTTGTCCACCGCCCCCATAACCGTTCCAAGCCTACCGGCCAACCCACCCGACAAAACTTAAATTAGCGTAATTCGCGCAATTCGCGGACTGAATCCCTCCAATCAGTTCCTCGACTGACTCAAGTTTAAATGCCAGCATACTCCTGACATCTAAATCTGTGTCATCTGTGTAATCTGTGGATCGAAAAAACTGCAACATTTCTGCAAGCCGATTCTCACGCCGCGCGGTTTCGTTTCGATGCTGGCTGTGTTAAGATCGGGACGATTGTGGAACCAGTGAGTCCCCGGAGAACAGCATGAGTGAGATGATCGGGCGCGCCATCGGCGCTTACCAGGTGATCGAACAGCTTGGACAGGGCGGCATGGCGACCGTCTACAAGGCTTACCAGGCGAGCATGGATCGCTACGTGGCGATCAAGGTGCTGCCCCGCCACTTCGCCCAGGACCCGACCTTCGTCGGGCGCTTCGAGCAGGAAGCGAAGGTGATCGCAAAGCTGGAGCACGCCCGCATCCTCCCGGTCTACGATTACGGCCAGCAGGACGGGATCACCTATATCGTGATGCGTTACCTCCAGGCCGGTACGCTCTCCGACCGTCTCGAAGCGGGGCCGCTGGCGCTTCAGGAAGCGGCGCGGATCACCGGGCAGATCGCCGAAGGGTTGGACTATGCCCACAGCCTGGGGGTGATCCACCGCGACGTGAAACCGGCCAACATCATGCTCGACGCGAGCAATGATGTTTACATCACCGACTTCGGCATCTCGAAGCTGGTGGAAGGTACCGCCCAGTTTACCGGCAGCGGGATCATCGGGACGCCCGCCTACCTCGCGCCGGAGCAGGGACTCGGCGAGGGCATTGACTACCGCACCGATATTTACTCGCTGGGCGTGGTGCTCTACCAGATGCTCACCGGCGATCTGCCTTTCCACGCCGAAACGCCGATGGGGATCGTGATCAAGCACATCAACGAACCCACCCCCCAGCCGCGCGAAGTCAACCCGGCCATCCCCGAAGCGGTCGAGGCGGTGGTTCTCCGCGCGATGGCGAAGCGGCCCGACGAGCGCTATGCAAGCTGCTATGATCTCTCGGCGGCGCTGTGGCAGGCTGTAAGCGGCGGTACCCCGCGCAGGCAGTCGACCAGGGCGGCGGCGGGAGCCAGGATCGCCCCGGCAGCGGAAACGATGCCGGTGGAAACGATGCCCTCCCCCCTACCCGGAGAGGGCGACGCAGAGACGGCAGCGGCGGGTGACGCGGCGACCGCCCCCGTCGAACCGTCAGCAGCGACCAGGCAGACGCCGCGCTGGGTGATGCCGGTGACCATCGGCGGCATCGTGATCGGGTTGGGCCTGCTGGTGGTGATAGTGGTTCTGCTGCTGCGGGGCGGGTTCGGGCCGGGCGCAGGCGGCGAGTCAGCCGACATGATACCCACCGCCGCCGAGCCGGTCGAGGAAGCCCCAATCGAAGAAGCTCCACCAGCCGAAATGACCCCCGCCGAGATCGTCCCGGTCGAGGGCGGCGTGCCCGGCCAGGGAATGTGTGGGCCGGATCGGGAAGTGATCTTCTTCACCGATTTCGAAGCCGAGAACCCGCCCGCCGAACTGCCCGACGGTGCGGTGATTGTCGAAGCGCCCGGCGGCGATCATGTGCTTGAGTTGAACGGCGGCGGTGAACCGCTGATATATGTCTTCGGCCCCTCGATGGTCGCCTCGTCAATGGTGATGCGGGTCGCGCTGCCGGATGGAGCGGGCGATCTTGGGCTGGCCTCGCGGGTCACCTCGCCGGACGAAGCCTATGCGCTGATCCTGAAACCGGTCGATGGCACGCACCAGTTAGACCGGGGCAGCGAAACCGTGATCGGCCCTGACCCTTCGCAGGGATTGGCTCCGGGGCAGGTGCATATGATCACGTTGAATACCGGCCTCGATGCGCTAGAGGCGTTCCTCGACGATCAGCGGTTGTTTGTCTGGAAGGACGAAAACCCGCTGCCCGAAGGCCGTTTCGCGGTCGAGGCCAAGCGCGGGACGGTCGTGGTCGAACAGGTGGCGATCTGCTCGTATGCAGGCGATGTCGCTATCGGCGGCCCGCTGGAAGAGCGGGAGAAAATCTTTGCCGACGACTTCAACGGGACACTGCTCCACGAAAAGTGGGAATGGATCGACGAGTCGCCGAACTGGGAGATCGTCGATGGGCGGCTGATGATCGAGATCACGCCCGGAACGGGATTGGCGCTTGCTGCTATGGCCGACGCCCCCCCTCTCCCGGCTTTGGTGACCGGTGTGCCGGAGCTTCCCACCTTCCAGGCGACGGTGAGCGTCGAAGCCTTCCCCCGCCAGGAAGGGCAGGCGGCGGGATTGATCGTCATGGGCGAGGCGAGACGCCCCCTGTTCACGCTGACGCGGTCGGCGTGCAGGCCGGGCGAATGCGAGGGCAGCGTGATCAGGTTCCAGGGTTGGACGGTGCTGCTCAACCGGATCGTCGACGCGGAACCCGCCGGGATTGGAACCCTGCCCCCCGACGCGCCGGTGATCCTGCGCCTGACGCTCGACGGCGACCGGTTGGCGGCGGCGTACAAGACCAGGGACGGCGATTGGGAATTTGTCGGCTCGGCCCCGGTTTCGGAGCTGGCCGACGAGCGGATCGGCTATATCGGGCTGGTCACCAGCGCCGCCGGGCTGGACACCGAGCCGGAAAAAGCCTTTTTCGACGACTTCCTGCTGACCCGGTAACGGGATCACCTGGTGAGATTGCCCGGCAGCAGAATCGGAAAGCTGGCCGTGGATCGCCAGAGAGAGTGATCCACGGCCAGCCCAATCTCACCCACCTATTGGCGCTGGTTTTTGTCAGCAGGGCAAACCTGTATCAGGTAGTTTTTCACAAACCATATCAAACAAAGCCAACTTGATCGCCCCCTGTGGGGGAGATGGCGAACCTCTGGTTCGTTATCGGGGGATGGATGTTTTGACAAAGTCAAAACTCCCAGTAATCCGCCACAGGCGGATTAACGATGGGCGACGTAGTCGGCCAGAGAGGGTAATTCGTCACGTGCAAATCACACAACATCTTGATCGCCCCCAAGTTTGGGGGAGATGGGCCGTAGGCCCAGAGGGGGTTGGATGGTTTGGCTTTGCCAAAACTCCTATTTTTCAGCCGAAGGCTGATAATCTACAGCCCCTCTCCCGAACAAAATCCACCTCGAAAAGACAGCACCGGACAGAAAACATCAGGAAGGCGTTCAGACCGGCGGGAGAAATCCGCCTATAATACAGGTAAGGACGAGGGGCATATTAACGACAGGAGGTGCTCGATGACCGCAGTAACCATATCAAGGCAGGTAGGGAGCGAAGGACACATAATCGGTAAGGCTGTGGCGGATGCGCTGGGCTATCATTTCGTCGACCGGAACACTATTGCGAAGGTGCTCAGTGAATATGGCATGGTCGATTTCAAAAAGGTGTACGAATCGACCGAAGGATTCTGGGATCGCTTCAGCCCGCGCCGCGCCGACATCGTCAGCATGCTCGACCGGGCGATTCGGGCAATCGCACGTACCGACAATGTCGTGATCCTGGGGCGCGGGAGTTACATCGTGTTGGAAGGGCTGGCCGATGTGCTGAGTGTGCGCATCCAGGCCCCGTTTACGTCGCGGGTGCAGCGGGTGATGGCCCGCGAAGGACTCGACGATATGGAAGCCGCCGCCGGGCTGGTCAGGGAAAGGGACCGGGCGCGGGCCGAGTTCGTGGAATTTACCTACGAGGTCAGGTGGGATGACGCCAGCCGGTTCGACCTGGTCATCAATACGAGCAAAGTCGAACCCGACACAGCAGCAGGCTGGATCATCGAAACGACGAAGGCGCTGGCCGCGAAAGATCACGGCGATCAGCCGGTCACCCGGTCGATGAAAGTCGATCCCATCCTGGCCGATTATGTCGGCGAGAAAATTCTGACCCGGTAAGCGGTGATCCATCGGATATCGCTCGATAGAAATTAGCGAAAATCGGGGTGCAAATCTGCACCCCGATTTTATTTTGGCTCAACTGTAGAAAGTGTGAGTTTGCTCCCTCTCCCTGAAAGGGGGAGGGGGCAGCCGTTTTGCGGCTACTGGGAGGGGGTTGTGCTCACGCTTTCTACACAAGAGCCTTTATTTTTTGTGGCTGTTGCCCCACATTGCCCGATACACTACAATAACAAACCCGTAACACACGTAAATCAATGAAACTTTATCGCTGCTTGCAGCGTATAGGCTATTGAAGCAAAAAATAATCGTCCGCTGGCGCGGCAGCGCGCCAGGTGAGGAGGAACGGAATGTCACACACGAATCAAAAGGGACGCGGGGGCGCGCTGATCGGAATCATGCTGGTCGGCCTGGGAGCGCTGTTCCTGTTTGCCCAGGTTTTCAACGTCGATATCTGGGGGTTCATCTGGCCCTTTTTCATCATCGTTCCCGGCCTGCTGTTCTTTGTCGGGATGTTCCTGGGCGGTAAGTCGGCTGGCCCGCTGGCGATCCCCGGCAGCATCGTGACGATGGTCGGCCTGCTGCTCCTCTACCAGACGATCACCAATCACTGGGAAAGCTGGGCTTATGCCTGGGCGCTGATCTTCCCGATGTCGGTCGGAATCGGGCTGGTGATCAACGGCAGTTGGAGCGAAGTCGACGAGCTGGTTAAGAGCGGTATGAAGTTCATCACCACCGGCGTGATCATCTTCCTGATCGGCGGGGTGTTCTTCGAGCTGCTGGTCTTCGAGAATGTGATCGGCAACGTGGTGCTGCCCGTGCTGCTGATTGGCGTCGGCGTCTTCATGTTGACCCGCCGCCGCAGACTGTCTGCGCCGCAGCCGGTGCAGGCACCCGCGCCGCCCGTTGAGCAGGCCCCGCCGCGCCGACCCGCGCCGCCGACCCAGCCGGTCGAGCCGGAGTTCGAGCCTATCGACATGGGGCGCATCAAGAAATAGCGTTCCTCCCTTTTACCGGGCGTTCCGTCTGGTAGCTGGCAGAGTCGGCAAGACACGGCCAGCTATCGAAACAAGCTGCATACCGGACCCTTCTGAATTCTCAGGAGGGTCTTTTGATCTCTCCGGGTGTGTTGAGTCCTGCCTCCTCCAAACCTTTGATTCTCCACCTCACCCATTGATGCAGATTTACAAAACTATTCGGCAAACAAACCATATCAAACAATGCCAACCCTGGTCGCCCCCTGTGGGGGAGATGTCTCCGCAGGAGACAGAGGGGGTGCTTCTTCACGCACAAAACCAAATGCTCCTTTCTCTCCCCGGTTCGCGCATCGACCCGGTTGCTGGTAGGATTCTAATGCCCACTTAGCCACCGGAGGATTATCCAATGGCCTTTACCATCAAGCGAGGAACGAACATCTCTCACTGGTTGAGCCAGTGCGAAATATTCAACGCCGACCGTGCGACGTGGTTCACGCGCGAGAACATGCACCACATCGCCGAAGTCGGCTTCGACCACGTACGCATCCCCATCGACGAGATGGAGATGTTCGAGGAGGACGGCAGCCCGAACGACGCTGCCTTCGATACGCTCGAAGCGGCGCTCGAATGGGCCGCCGGAGCCGATCTGCGGGCAATCGTCGACCTGCACATCCTGCGGGCGCACCACTTCCTCGACAAAGCCCCGCTGCTCTACACCGACCCGGCAGCGCAGGCCACTTTCGTCGACCTGTGGCGCAGACTCTCGGCCCGGCTGAACCATCACCCGGTCGATTGGGTCGCCTACGAACTGCTCAACGAGCCGGTCGCCCCCGACGACGCCGACTGGAACCGGGTGGCGATGGCCGCTTTCGAAGTGGTGCGCGGGTTGGAGCCGGAGCGAACAATTGTCCTCGGATCAAACGACTTCAACCGGCCCCACACCTTCGACGCGCTGGCGATACCGGAAGACGATCACCTTATCCTGAATTTCCATTTCTACGAGCCAGTTGTCGTCACCCACTACACCGCCCCCTGGGTCGAATCGGGCGAATACCGGGGGCCGGTCAAATACCCCGGCGAGCCTATTGACCCGGCGGACATGGCCGGGTTGAGTCAGAAAGCCATCGACTTTATCAACGAGCGCTCCATCCCCCGCAGCCG
>DAOUES010000434.1:0-4122 GCA_034430335.1 Anaerolineae bacterium
CGGGCTGTCGTAGAGCATCCGAACGGCACTGGCTTTGATCGTGACGCCCCGTTCGCGCTCAAGGTCCATCGTGTCAAGAACCTGATTCGTCATATCGCGATCGGAGATCGTACCCGTCAGCTCAAGCAAACGGTCGGCGAGGGTACTTTTCCCGTGATCGATGTGGGCGATTATGCAAAAATTTCGTATTTCGGCCTGATCCATTTTCGTATCCAAACTCACCAGCATTACCGGCTAACACTGAATTCAGCGATTGTACCCATTACGGACTGTTAAGAACAGTAGATCGATATAGTAAACAAAGAGACAAAGAACACTTGTTGAAATTACCGGCATCTGTGTTAAACTTACCGCGTTCGAGGCAAAAGACAATATACACACACAACGGATAGGTGTCATTCATGAACAAAAAACTGGTACTTTCGGTACTTATTGCAGCGCTAATTCTTTCCGCGTGCAGTCTGACATCACAGCAGCCGGTCATGGAACAAGTCGCTCCCACTGTTGCCCCCCCACTTCCAACCGCAACGCCGCTGCCGCCAACACCTACTCCCGAACCCACACCCATTCCACCAACGCCAACACCAGAGCCAACCCCGATTCCACCGACACCAGAGCCGGTCGAGGAACCCGTAGTGGTCGAAGAAGAAGCAGTTGTGGAAGAGGAAGCCGCCGCAGGCCCGGTGCTTGGCCGACGGCTGTACTCAACGGATTTCCGTGAGGGCTGGCCGACTATCAAGGGAAACGGAAACTCGATCAAGCCCGCCACCGGCGGCTACCTGATGGAAATGAATAAGCAGTGGGCGCTGTGGAGCTATACGACCGCGCTCGACCTCGAGACCTTCTACGCGGAAATCATCGTTTCACCGCTGTCATGCCCGGCAGGGAGAACTGCCTATGGCATGCTCTTCCACTACCGGGATGAAGAACGGCTCCGGTATTTCGTCATTAGCTGCGAGGGCGAATATTTCATCGTAGATCGCAACCTGCCCGGCGGCGGCGAACTGCTTTCCGGGAACCTACCGGACAATGTAGACCCAACGACCGGGAAACATACACTTGGGCTTCTCGTGACCAGCGATGCCATCCAAGCGTATGTCAACGGACAGGCTCTCGGCACAGCATCGCTCGAAGATTTCGAACCCCTGAGCGGCGACATCGGCATTTTCGCCGAAAGTGGCGACCAGGACTTCTCAGTTCTTTACGAACGGCTTGAAGTCTACGAAGCCGATTAGGGGTTCTGGCCCTCACCCCTAAATCCCCTCTCCCTCAGGGCGAGGGGACTTAAAGCTTAAGCGTGAAGGGCCGGGGTCGAGAGATAAAAACATCTTTTTCGGTGCCCCACAATCTAAAAACAGTCATTCAGAATCCCAGGTCAGCCCTCTGATCTGGGATTTTGTGCTGCATTTACGACTGCCTCGACATGCGCGGGCCAATCGGATACGGGGGATTCGGCGGAGAGGGCCAGCCATAGCAGGAACTCGACATTCCCCTTTGGGCCGACAACCGGCGAGGCGATCAGGCCGGAGGGGGTATAGTTCAACTCCCCGGCGTAGGACAGAACTGAATGAATCACCGAGGCATGCACCGCCGGATCACGGACGACACCCCCCTTCCCCACATCGGAGCGCCCGGCTTCGAACTGGGGTTTGATCAGGGCGATGACCTCACCACCGGGTTCGAGCCAGGATCGAACCGGCGTCAAGATGTGTTTCAGCGAAATGAAAGAAACGTCGATGGTGACGAGGCTGACCGGTTCGGGGAGGGATGCGAGATAGCGGGCGTTCTCCCGCTCATAGACGACAACACGATCATCCTGGCGCAGCGACCAGGCCAACTGCCCGTAGCCGACATCGATGGCGTAGACTTTCACCGCGCCGTTCTGGAGGAGGCAGTCGGTGAAGCCGCCAGTCGAAGCGCCGACATCGGCGCAGATGCGGTTTGACGGATCGACGGGGAAAGCGTCGAGCGCGGCGGCGAGCTTGTCACCGCCACGACTGACATATCGAGGGCGGGCCTTGACCCGGATATCGGCGGATCGATCAACACGCGAGGAGGGCTTGATCACAGGTTGATCATCGACCAGGACTTCACCGGCCATGATCAACCGGCGGCCCCGCTCACGCGAGGCGACCAGCCCGCGCTCGACGAGGAGGGCATCCAGACGGGATTTGGTTTGACTCCCTGACATACACACTCTACTCTCAATAGTAATCCAGCATCATTGACAGCCGACTGCCAGAGTCTATAATAGCCCAGTCAGGTACAGACCTGCTATTTTATCAACTCTCTACAACGTGGGAACAAGCATGAAACAGCAACTTACGGGTTTGATCCGCACCATGCGTCCGAAACAGTGGTTGAAGAACGGGTTCATTTTCATCGCGCTGGTCTTCGATGGAAAACTCGCCAACCCGTATTTCTTCCTGAGAACACTAGCCGGGTTTGGCCTCCTGTGTTTGACAACCAGCGCCGTGTACCTGATCAACGACCTGGTGGATATCGAAGCCGACCGGACACATCCGACCAAACGCAACCGCCCGCTGCCATCGGGCCAGCTTTCAAAGGGCGTGGCAATCGGCGCAGCGGTGGTGCTGCCCCTGATCAGCCTGTCACTGGCGTATCTGCTGGAACCCGACTTCGCACTGATTCTCGCCAGCTACCTCGTGCTGCAAATCGCTTATTCGTTCAAGCTGAAACACGTGGTGCTGATCGACGCGATGACGCTGGCGGCGGGATTTCTGCTGCGGGTGGCGGGAGGTGCGGCGCTGGTCGACGTGGTGCGATTTTCGCCCTGGCTGTACGTTTTCACAACGCTGCTGGCGCTGTTCCTGGGATTTTCGAAGCGGAGGCAAGAACTGGTGCTGCTCGAAGAAGGGGCAAATTCGTTCCGGGCGATTCTCGACGATTACAACCTCAAACTGCTGGACGAACTGATCCTGATCGTCACGGCGACAACCGTGCTGACCTACTCGCTGTATACTTTCAGCGCGGAGGGTCTTCCAGAAAATCATCTAATGATGCTCACCATACCGTTCGTGCTGTACGGAATTTTCCGCTACCTGTACCTGATCCATGTGAAGGGGATCACCGATACGCCTGACGAGGTCGTCTTCAAGGATCGGCCAATCCAGTTAGCAGTCGGGTTGTGGGGACTGACGGTCGTCCTGATTCTATACCTGCTATGATGGTCGAAACGACGGAGACGGCACCGGGAAAGATCATCCTGTTCGGGGAACACTCGGTTGTCTATGGGCAGCCCGCGCTGGCGGTGCCGATTCACCACGCGCGGGCCGAAGCCCAGATCACCAGCGGCGATCCGAACACGGGGCTGATCATCCACGCCGAAGACCTGAACCTCAACCTGACTCTCAAAGAAACAGCCGAACACGGCCTGTGCCGGATGGCGCGGCTGGTACTCGATGCATTGAACCGAGACGAACCGGATATCGTGATCCGGGTCCATTCGAGCATTCCGATTGCGGGGGGGATGGGGAGCGGCGCAGCGGTATCGGCGGCGCTGGGTAAAGCACTCAGCCAACACCTGGGCGAACCGCTGCCGCCTGACCGGTTATCAGCGCTGGTGTACGAGGTCGAGAAGGTGTATCACGGAACGCCGAGCGGGATCGACAATACGGTGATCTGCTTCGAGCAGCCGGTGTATTTCGTCAAGGGGCAGGTGGTCGAGACGTTCGCGGTCAAGAAGCCGTTCGACCTTGTGATCGGCGATACGGGCGTGCCAAGCCCGACCAAAGAGACGGTCGGCGCGGTCAGGGAAGCGTGGACGGTCGATCCGCAGCGGTACGAGGCGATCTTCGGCGAGATCGGCGAGATCGTGCGGCGGGCGAGATCGGCAATCGAAGCAGGCACGCTCGACGAGATCGGCGGATTGATGAACCAGAACCAGGAATGGCTGCGAGAGTTGAACGTCTCTTCGCCGGAGTTGGAGACACTGATCGAGGCAGCGCTGGATGCAGGCGCGGCAGGGGCGAAACTGAGCGGCGGAGGCGGCGGGGGCAACATGATCGCTTATGTGGGGCCGGGACAGGTCGAAGAAATCGGTGAGGCGCTGCGAAAGGCTGGCGCGGTGCGGGTGATCCATACGGTGGTCGGGTAGGAGAC
>DAOUES010000435.1:0-3604 GCA_034430335.1 Anaerolineae bacterium
CCGTCCGCGATCACAAACGCGCCTATGATGGCGACCAGGGGCCTAACACCGGCGGCATGGGCGTTTTCACCCACCCGCCCGACGTTTCCGCCGCCGATATCGACGAGATCGTCCGCCGGGTTCTCCAGCCCGCCGTCGACGGCATGGCCGAACGCGGCACGCCCTATGTCGGCGTCCTCTACGCGGGCATGATCGCCACCCCCACCGGCTGGCAAACGCTGGAATTCAACTGTCGTTTCGGCGACCCCGAAACGCAGGTCATTCTTCCCTTGTTGGATACCGACCTTTTCGAAATCCTCCTCGCCTGCGTCGACGGGCGGTTGAGCAAGATCGACATCCGCTGGAAGCCTGGTGTCTGCGCCTCGGTCGTTCTTGCCTCGCCCGGCTATCCCGGCGATTATCCAAAGGGCCTCCCGATCACCGGCCTTGATAATCTGGATAAGTACCCATCCGTGATCGCCTTCCACGCGGGCACCGCCCGTCAGGATGGCGCAGTCGTCACCGCCGGGGGCCGCGTGCTGGGAATCACCGCCCTCGGCCCCGATCTCACCCACGCGGTCGATAACGCATATCAGGCCGTCGACCAGGTTCATTTTGATGGAGTCCATTACCGCCGTGACATTGGCCCGAAAGAAAGGTAGTACAAAAAAGTGTGGCAAGAACTCCCTCTAACCTCGTTTCACTCGGCTTCTCTCCCCCTTTGCGAAGCTGGAGACACATTACTTGACGATCCGGGTCGTACGGGCGCAGCGTGCTGCGCCCGAAGGTCGCCCTGGCAGCCGGACAACCGGCTGCCGTCGACCAATCAATTTTGGTTCAACTGTATAAAGAGTGAATCTGCCCCCTCCCCCTTCCAGGGAGAGGGGCAGGGGAGGGGGTCAACCTCACGCTTTCTACACAAGAGCCTCATTTTTTAGATGCAACCCGAAAGGATCATCCCGTTGACCGAGAAATCCAGCTACGCCGCCGCCGGAGTCGATATCGCTGAGGGCCAGCGTGCCCTCGATTTGATGAAGCAGGCCGTCGCCGCCACCTACACCCCGGAAGTCCTTTCCGAGACGGGTTCATTTGGCGGCCTCTATGATGCCCTTTCCCTGTTCAGCTCGACGTCCCACCCGGTTCTCGTCGCCTCCACCGATGGAGTCGGCACCAAGACGAAAGTCGCCGCCCGCCTCGACCGCTGGGACACCATCGGCCATGACATCGTCAATCACTGCATCGACGATATTCTCGTCCAGGGTGCCCGCCCCCTCTTCTTTCTCGATTATGTCGCCACCGCCCGCCTCGACGCCGTCCAGATCGCCGCGATTGTCGGCGGTGCCGCCGAAGCCTGCCGCGCGGCAGGCTGTGTGTTGATCGGCGGCGAAACCGCCGAGATGCCCGGCGTCTACGCGCCCGGTGCCGTCGATCTCGTCGGCACGATTGTCGGCGTCGTCGATCATTCGCAGTTGATCACCGGCGAAACCATCCAGCCCGGCGACGCGATCCTCGCCCTGCCCGCCGCCGGTCTTCATACCAATGGATTCACGCTCGCCCGCGCCGTCCTCGACGATCTCGATTGGGAATCACCCCACCCCGATCTCGGCCAATCTATCGGCGATGCCCTCCTTGCCATTCACCCATCCTATCTTGAGCCGGTGCAAACCCTTCGCGCCGCCGGAGTCGACCTTCGTGGATTGGCCCACATTACCGGCGGCGGCGTCTACGACAATCTCCCGCGCATCCTGCCCGCCGGGTTGGGTGCCTCCATCGAGCGCGGCGCGTGGCCCGAACCGCCCATCTTCGATCTGATCCGGCAGCGCGGCAAAATCGACTCCCGCGAGATGTTCCACGTGTTCAACATGGGCCTGGGGATGCTCGCCGTCGTCCCCCCCGCCGATGTCCCAACCGCCCAATCCGCCCTCGGCAGCGATGTCTATCTCGTTGGCCATATTGTCGATAACCAGGGTAAAGTCGAAATCCAAAATCTGGGACAAGACTCATGACATCGATCAAGCACAAACTCCACAACCCTGATCGCCCCCATCTGCCCCCTGAAAGGGGGAAGTGGCGAACCGCAGGTTCGACGAAGGGGGTCATGGGAAGTGGCCGACCGCAGGTCGGTCGAAGGGGGTGGGGCGGGGGAGATGGATAATCGGCTTTTTGCCGATTAATAGGAGTTTGGGCTGGCCCAAACTCCCAAGCAGCCGAAAACGGCTGCCGTCAGAGGGGGTGCTCCACCACGTCCAAAATACAAACCGTCCTGATCGCCCCCAAGTCTGGGGGAGATGTCGCGTAGCGACAGAGGGGGATGGACGTTTTGCCAAAGTCAAAACGCCTATCTAAGCCCCACAAATTATTGAAAACACAGGAATCAATCCCATGCGCCTTGTCGTATTGATCTCCGGATCAGGCTCTAATCTACAGGCCATCATCGACTCAATCGCCAGCCGCCACCTCGACGCCGAGATCGTACTCGTCGTCTCGAATCGTAAATCAGCCTACGGCCTCGAACGCGCCGCAGCCGCCGGTATCCCCTGCTTGATCTTCCCCTTCAAACCCTATCGCGACGCGGGCCAGCCCCGCGATCTCTACGACGCCGACCTCGCCGATCAGGTCGCTGCCCACACCCCCGACCTGATCGTCCTCGCCGGTTGGATGCACATCCTCTCCCCCGCCTTTTTAGATCGCTTCCCCGGCCAGGTGATCAATCTCCACCCCGCCCTGCCCGGTACTTTCCCCGGCACCGATGCAATCCACCGCACCTACGAAGCCTACCGGCGCGGCGAAGTCCAACACGGCGGCTGCATGATCCACACCGTCATTCCCGAAGTCGACGCCGGTGAGGTGATCGTCAAGGAGATCGTCCCCATCATGCCCGATGACACCCTCGAACAATTCGAAGAACACATCCACAGCGCCGAACACCGCATCATCGTCGAGGCCATCCGCCGCCGTATTAAACAAAGCCAACCTTGATCGCCCCCTGTGGGGGAGATGGGCGACGTAGTCGGCCAGAGGGGGTGATTCCCCACGCGCAAAATCGAAAGCTACCTGTGCCTCGTTTTAATACCGAACAAGCCTTTCAGCCCCGGGCTTACCCGGTTTTTTCGACACACGGCCCCATGTGTCACCCCACCCCGTACGGGCGCAGCGTGCTGCGCCCGATTATCCACCTTAGCCCGGCGGCTTCAGCCCCGGGAATACCCACCTGGACGTTTCGCCGCAGGCGAAACTCCTATTAACCAACCTACGGTTGATTATCCCCCGCCTTCATGAACGCCTCGATATTCTCCAGCGGCGTCTCCGGCGGCAGATCGCACCCCGTGCTCAATAAAAAGTTCGGGTACCCCGCCATCTTCTCGACCAGCGCCCCCACCGCCTCCCTGACCTCCTCCGCCGTCCCCTCGACCATCACCCCCACCGGGTCGACGTTCCCGATCAGCACCACGTCCTCCGGCACCCGCTTGATGATCTCCCCGAAGTCCAGTGCCGAGTCGAGGCTCAGTCCCTGCGCTCCCGTCTCACACATTTCCTCGATCAGGTGACTCGTATTCCCGCAGATGTGCAGGATCGGTGCCGCCTCCACCGCCTCGAATATCCGCCTGACATACCCGCCGGAGAA
>DAOUES010000436.1:0-3448 GCA_034430335.1 Anaerolineae bacterium
GACGCCCTCGCCCACATCGTGATGATCGCCGACGGCGACGCCCGCAGCGCCCTCAATGCGCTTGAACTGGCCGTCCTGACCACGCCGCCCGCCGCCGACAATGTCGTCCATATCGACCTGGGAATCGCCCAGGAGAGCATCCAGAAGCGCGTGATCCGCTACGACAAGGGAGCCGACGAGCATTACGACACGATCAGCGCCTTCATCAAGTCGATACGCGGCTCCGACCCCGACGCGGCGCTGTTCTGGCTCGGCAAGATGATCCAGGCCGGGGAAGACCCGCGTTTCATCATGCGCCGCCTGCTGATCCTGGCCGGGGAGGATGTCGGGCTGGCCGACCCACAGGGGATCGTCGTCGCCAGCGCCTGCGCCCAGGCGTTCGAGTGGACGGGCCTGCCGGAGGGACTCTTTCACCTCGCGCTGGCTGCGCTCTATCTGGCGACCGCTCCCAAGAGCAACAGTGCAGTAGCGATCTTTGAAGCGATGAAGGCCATCGAAGCGGGTGCCAGCACCGATGTGCCGCTGCACCTGCGAACCAGCCCGCGCAACCGCACCGCCGATCACCCGGCTTACAAATATCCACACAGCTATCCCAACCACTACGTTGCCCAGCAGTACCTCCCCGATGCGCTTGTCGGGCAGCGTTGGTATACTCCCTCCGAACACGGCTACGAGGGCCAGATCGCCGCGTGGTTGGATATCCTCCGGGGTGAAGGCACATCGCAAGAGTAACCTTTTCTTTTGCACACCGTTTTTTATACTAGCTGGTATGCTATCATCGAGCACTGAGCGATCGGTGCTCATAGTCTCTGTGCCGTCTCCAAAAAGGAAACCTCATGACCGAAAACAGCACGCCATTGAAAAACGCCACCAAGTTCATCTACGGGCTGGGCGATATCGGCAACGCGATGGTCGTCTCCGCCATCAGCTTCTTTCTGCTCATCTTCTACACCGACGGCGCACGGGTCGACCCGGCGATTGCGGGCAGCGCGCTGGCCGTCGCCAAGATTTGGGACGCCGTCAACGATCCACTCTTTGGCTGGCTCTCCGACCGGACCATCTCGGAGCGTTTTGGGAAGCGGCGCGTCTTCATGATCTTCGGAGCCATCCCTCTCGCGATCAGCATCATGCTGCTCTGGTTCGTCCCGGAGAACCTGTCCAACTTCTGGACGTTCGTCTGGATCACCATGACCTTCATCCTGTTCGATACCGCGCTGACCATCACCGCCGTGCCGTATTACGCATTAAGCTCCGAACTCACCGATGACTACGACGAACGCGCCAGCCTGACCTCCGTCCGCATGATCCTGGGTGTGCCTGCCTACCTCGTCGGCGCGGCGATCACGCCGATCATTGTTGGCCTGTTTGCCACCACGCGCACCGGCTGGGGGATGGTCGGAGTCATCTATGGCCTGATCAACCTCGTATCGCTGTGGAGCTGCGCCGCCGGGCTGAAGAAGGTCCCGGCTGCCGCCAACGACGAAAAATCGGAGACACCCCCCCTGAAGGCTTTTCTCACCACGCTTAAGAACAAGCCCTTCGTCCAGTTGATCATCGCTTACCTGATCGCCAACGTCTCCTTTACGCTCGTTCAAACCCTGCTCGCCTATTTCCTCACCTACCAGATCGGGCTTGACGATCTTGAAATTTCGCTGGTGATGGGCGTGCTGCTGATCAGCATCGGCATCTTCCTCTTCCCCTGGAAAATGCTCTCCGACCGGATCAACAAAGGCCCGGCCTACGCCATCGGCCTGCTGATCGGCGGCCTGACGGTCGCCTCGACCTTCCTGCTCCCCCAGGGGAGAACACCCTGGATATATGTCATCGCCTTTGTCGCCGGGTTGGGCTTTTCGACCAACTGGGTCTTCCCCTGGGCAATGGTTCCCGACGTGGTCGAATATGATCGCCTCGAAACCGGCGAGCATCGCGGCGGGATGTTCTTCGGGGTGTGGGGCTTCACCTGGAAGCTGACCCAATCGCTGGGGATCGCCATTGCCGGGTGGGTGCTCAAGCTCTTTCACTATGTCGAAGGCAGCCCGGTTCAGTCCACCGAAGCGTTGTTCGGCATCCGCCTATTCATGGGGCCGGTTCCGCTGATCGTCTTCCTGATCGCCCTGCCCCTGCTGTTCTGGTATCCGATCACGCGCACCAGCCACGCCAAAGTGCGCGAACAGTTGGCCGCCATCGAAGCCGCCGCCGCTGCCACTGACTGACCGATGAGCGAACAACCATCGACCATCATCTACCAGTCGGCAAAGCTGAATCACCTGCCGCAACTTCAACGAGATTTCGACCTGGCCCGCCGCCTCGAATCGGACGGCGTCCCGGTTGGCCGCATCTTCGGGAATTCCTCCGGGGCATTGACGGCCATTGCACACGCGATCACGATCTCGGCCCGCGCCCACCCGGACCGATTCTCCGAAAGCGCTCACCACGCGCTTGATACCTTTTCGACTTATTTCGGGCAAACCACCGTCAAAAAGCTCCGGCGGTTCAATCTGCGAGCGCTGAAGTACGGCGCTTATCACCTCGACCCGCTCAAGCGCTGGCTGTCCGACCGTCTCCGCGAATACACCGGCCTCAACGATCTCTCGACCTTCACCTTCGACAACTTGGCCGTGCCCGTCTACCTGTGCGTCTGTGACAAAGACGCCTACCCGGTGTTCTTCGGCCCGCCGGACGATGCGTTACAGGCCGACTATCACAACTGCCGCACCCGCGTCGAAAACGCCCCGCTGCTCGATGCCTGCATCGCCGCATTGAGCACCGTTCTGGCCTATGATGCCGTCCCGGTCAACGGCCACACCTACAAGGATGGACGCCCGGTCTTCGCCGACATCTCGGCGATGGTCGCCGACATGCAGGCCGCCGACCCACGCCCGATCGTCAAATCGGAGCCGCATACGCCGATCCCCAACTGGAAGCCGAACGCGCTCTCGCAACCCTTCATCATGCACCGCTGGCACGAACGCAACCAGGCGATCCTCGCCGCGTATTACAACGATCTGCTGGCGCGTTACCGGTCACTTGCCGCACTCGCCGCCGATCAACCGCCCGCCGATGACGCCCCGCAGTGCTGGCACGTCCGCCTGCCCTACATCGGCTCAACCGAGGCGGGCACCAACATGCGCCAGAGCATCGCCAACAAAATCAACCTGATGGCGACCTTCCGCGAGTTGGGCGAACCGCAGCTTGAAGGCTACGACTTCTCGGAGCCTACCACGTTGATCTACGGCGCGGGTGGGTTCTCCGGGATCATCGCCGGGCTGATCATGACTCGATTGGTCGATGCGCAAAACGGGAAGGTCGAGCGGATTTTCGGCTGCTCGGCGGGGGTATTGAATGGATTGTTTCACGGTGTTGTGCTGGGTGCCCGCCGCCATCCCGATCTCTACACGCCGGAGGCGCTCGACGCCCTGACTCACCTCGAAGAATTTTTCGACCAGCT
>DAOUES010000437.1:0-13076 GCA_034430335.1 Anaerolineae bacterium
GAAGTCGAAGCGCAGACGGTCGGCCTGCTCCGCCTCACTCCGATCCCGATGCAGGAGATCGTGCTGGCGAAGTACGGCGCTGCCGTTCGCCAGTTCAAAGTCCCGCTGATCGTCGTCGCGCTGACCCGGTTCCTGTTGATTGCCGGTCTGCTCCTGGCGATTGCGATTGCGTTCGTCGTCGTCCTGCCCGAAGCATCGGCCACCACCTACGGTACACCGACAACGTCCATTTCCCCCCGGTTCGATTTGCTCCCCTTATTGATCACGGCGCTGATCCCCTACCTGGTCGCCGGTGTTTTGATGCTGCTGGCTCTTCTTCTCTGGTTCCTCTATTTCCTGTTTTCGCCGGTGCTGGAGATACTGCTGTTCGCGGCGGTTGGCCTGCTGGCCTCCACCTGGTCGCGGACGCGGGCAGGTGGAGTGGTTGCCGGGGCCGGTCTGCGGATCGGCCTGTGGTCGGTCAGCTATGTATCCGGGCAGGCTGTCTCGATGGCCTTCTCGTTCCTTTCGCTGCCGCTGATGGCCCTGTTCACCGCGCCGACCGGGATCGAGGAGCAGCTTGCCGGCATGAGTCCGGCTGTCCTGGCTTTCGGTGGGGCGCTGCTGGCGATTATCTGGCTGCTGGGCGTGGTGCTGATCCGCATCGCCGTGATCCTGGGGCTGCTCTATCTATCCACAAACTGGGCGTCACGCATACCGACCAAATAACAAAAAAGGCGCAGCCGACCGGCTGCGCCTGTGAATGTTTTGATTGGGTTCTATCCTGGCCTATTCTTCGTCTTCTGCTTCCGCTGCGGCCAGTGCAGCGGCTTCTTCCTCCGCCTTTATCCGGGCGCGCTCCTCGCGCTGAAGGCGGCGCTCTTCGCGCTGGCGCTCGCGTTCGCGGGCGCGCTCCTGTCGTTCGCGTTCGCGTTGAATCTCCTCGTAGGCTTTCGCCCGCTGCTTCTGCGTCTGGGGCCGGGCGATCCCCGGTATCTTGAGATAGCCCATCCGGTCAAGCACGATGATAATGCCGACCACCACGTAGAGCATCGAAAGGATGCGGGAGTAGCTGAGTATTGCGCCGCTTTCCAACTGGATGCCCGGCTGGTCGGGACGCCACCACTCGATGATGAACCGCCCGACACCGGCCAGCACGAAGTAGCTGCCGGTCAGGACGCCGTGAATGAAACGCTCCTGGTAGCGTCGGAAGAGATAGTACAGCACGCCAAAACATAATAACAGCCAGAAGGCCTCGTAAAGCATCGTCGGGTGGAAGCGTGTGTCGGCTGGCAGGTCTCTGAATTCCACCATGCGATAGGCAGCCGGGACGATCAGCCCAAACCAGTCGGAGTTGGTCGGCGGGCCATACAGTTCGATATTGATCCAGTTCCCGAACCGCCCGATTCCCTGCCCGATCAGCAGCCCCAGCAGCGCGCCATCGGTCAGCAGCCAGAAATTGACCTTCCGCACGATGGCGAAAACAATCATCGCGAGCATACCGAAGATCGCGCCGCCGAAGATGTTCATTCCACCCAGGCGGGGGTTGAGGATTTCCAGCGGGCGTGAAAGTGAATAGTAGGTGCTTCCACTCATCGCTACCTGGGCGACGTACCACAGGCGTGCGCCAAGCAGGGCCGGGATCAGCACCCAGAGCAGGGCGTCCCATACGAGATCGGGGTCATCCCCTTCCGATTGCATGTGCTTACTGGCATATACCGCGCCCAGCGCGATGCCCAGCGCGGCCAGCACGCCGTACCAGTAGACCAGTTCGATGGGTTCGCCTTTCCAGGGGATGCAGACGGCCACACGCCGCTGTCCCATGCAGTCAAGCAGTTGTTGCCACATAGTCGCTTCTGTCCTTCAAATGATGTTGTGTTTTTATGAATATGAGCGAACGGATGGTCAGGGTAAACCACCGCATGGGAACCGGGATACAGCGCGAAAGCCTTCTCGATTCACGCCCTAATCCGCTCGACCAAAGGGCGTCTTGATACCGACGCTCAATGCGCCGCCTATTCTATTCGATATAGCCCAATCCCCGCAAACGTTCCAGCAGTTCCGGGTTGTCGCTGTAGTCGATCTGCCCGCCGGGGGCGATGCCATCCCGGTGCGCCTCGGAGACGATCACATATTCTTCCAACTGCTTTTCGAGGCGGAGAATGTCGTTCTCGTAGCCGAACGGATTGTCCAGCAGGTTCATAGTTTCGGCGGGGTCCTTCCCAACGTCAAAGAACTCGTCCGGCTGGCCGCTGACAGACATCAGCTTCTGATCGCCGACGTGGATCGACCGGCGCATCTTGCGCACCCGGTACTGCTCGATTGCTTCGGGGTTGGTCATCTCCATGACATTGATGAAGTTTTCCGGCGGGAAGCCCTCGGCAACGACCACTTCGTCGGCAGGTTCTTTCTGCGGCCCTTCGACGCTGCGCGCCAGGCTGAGATCGTGTACTTTGTGCCCGTAGGCTTCATGCTCGACCCCGGCGGCTTCCAGCACGGTGTGGAAGATTCTGCGGTTCGAAACATTATGAGCCACGCGCTTCCCGGCGGGGAACATCTCCGGGTAATTGACGATCAGCGGGACATGGACCAGTTCGTTGTAGACGACGAAGGCGTGGCCCATGAACTCGTGTTCGCCGATGCTCTCGCCGTGATCAGAGGTGATGATCACCATCGTGTTTTCCAGGTCGCCATAGCGTTTCAAGGTGCGCAGCATGCGCCGCAGGTGGCGATCCTGGTAGTTGACCTCCGCGTTGTACATATCGTTCAGCACCGTTTCCTGCAATTCGGTGAACGGCTCCAGCATCGGGGCCATCCAGCGGTAGCTCTGGGTGTTGAACAACCTCACGAACTCGCGGGCTTCACGGTCTTTCTTGAAATAAGGCACCCACCGGTCGACATAGTTGCTCGGCGGGAAGTAAGGCAGGTGCGTCTCCATCATGTTGATGAACATGAAGAACGGCTCGTCGGTATGGTTGGTGAGATGGTAGCGCAGGTAAAGGGAGATATCGTTGAGCGATTTTTTCGTATCGCCTTTGAAGTTGAAGGTGCGCGACCAGATCGGCACGACAATCGGCAGCGTTGCCAGCCTGAGCAGCAGCGGGGAGCGCCCGAACTGCTTCTCGATTGGCGCGGCGATCTTCTGCATTGCATCGTTTGCCATTTTCTGAAGACGTTTCAGCGGCGGCATCTCGCCAAACTCCGGCATATCCGGGAAGGTGCCGCTGTAGTTATAGAACTCGTCGAAACCCCGCTTGAGTCCATTGTCTAACACGCTGACCAGCGGGTTGTTGCAGAAGCCAAGCGTCTTGTAGCCGTTCCTGCCCAGGATCTCCGCCAGGGTGGGAATCTGATCGGGCATGGCCGTGTACGATTGGACGGTCTGGTGAACGGTTGGGTAAAGCCCGGTGAACATCGAAGCGTGGGACGGAATCGTCCAGGGAGCGGTTGCGATTCCCTGTTCGAAAACGGTCGCCCCTTCGGAGAATTCGCCCAGGGCGGGGGTCGTATCATGGCGATGCCCATACATCGACATCCGGTCGGTGCGCTGGGTGTCCAGAACGAGCAGGATGATGTTTGGCTTCTTTGTCTTCATGGTTGCTGCCTTCGCACTTGGTACCGTTTCAATTGATTCTAGCGCAATGCATGGTGTTTGACCATTACAGGTGTGTTTCGGGTTGGCCTTTATCTTCTAGAACCCTGAACTATTCCTCAGGGTGCTCCGATAGTCTATATGGCTGTTTCGGACTGCAAATCGGATTCCGCGTCGTCGCAGGGTGGGGCGATATCACCGAAATTTACCAGGTTGGTGATCTCGTTGATCCGCAAACCGGTCAGCCCCATCCGCTCCAGCGTCCTCCCCCGGTGGAAGTAATCGGTGCCATGAACCGAACAGGCCATCTGGATCATCGAGTCGATGGCCCACACGTTCACCCCGAACCGGCGGCCCAGCTCGCCGATCGGTACCAGGCTGCACGGCACATCTTCCATGATATAGCGGTGGCGCAGCGAGCGCGGGGCCATGATCCCCTGGTAGCCGGGATTGTCATGCATGGCTTCGTAGAGATTTTCGCCTTTGGCCGAGTAAGCGGTCGCCAGCCATTCCAGCGCCGTCTGGGCGCGGATGCCGAGCGAAGCGGCGACCGTCACCCGTTCCCGGTCGATGACTTCCAGCATGCGGGCGGTCGAGCGGGTGACCCCCTCGACGTAGAACTGGAAAGCACCCTGGGTGCTCTCGATCCAGCCCGCGTTCAACATCGTGATCACCGGGTGAAAGACTGCGCCCATATTGTTCAGGCTGGTGTGCAAAACGTTGTCTGCTGCCACGAACTGCGGATAAACCTCGCTCAGAACGTCGAGCACCTCCGGCGTGCGGGTTGCGGGCAGCGCGGCCAGTGGCACCGTGTTCTTGCGCCGGAAGATGCGTGCTTCGGCAGGGCCGGTAGCACGGGCGGCAAACAGCAGCGTCTCCGCCTCGGAGACGATGACGTCGGCGGTGCAGCCTTCGCTTTTGAGCACGCATCGGAATTCCAGTGCGCCGCCGGTGCGACCGGGATTCAGGACGATGATCTGCCCGTCCTGGAGATACGGCGCGGTCTGCCGTGCGATATGCTCGTGCGCCGATGCGGGCACCACGACCATCAGAAGCTGCACCCCGTCGATCACTTCCTCGATGTTGCTGCTGACAATCTGAAGGGGGCCGAAGACGCGCTGATCCTCTTTGAGCTGCAATTCGATGCCGCCCCGCGTCTGGATCGCCTTGATGTGCTCCGGGGTGCGGTTCCACAGGTTGACGTGAAAACCCCGTGCGGCGAGGTCGGCGGCCATTGCGCGGCCTCCGTGCCCGGCTCCCAGGATGGCGATTCGCAGTCCGGTGATCTCGTTTTGCATGGGCATTTCCTTTCGTGAAGCGGTTCAACGACCTGCCGCGAGTGAAAATACAGGCAGTCCCAAAAGCAGTACCGGTGTAGAAGCTGGCAGCATAGTTCCCAACTGATGCCGGGTTTGATTGTGTGCCTTTGAGATGACGCAGCCGGGATATTCTTACACGTCAAATCCCTGAGGTGGTTTGAGTGGATAAGTCACCGTTCGGGTGGTTAATCCTGCCTTTGGCTCTTATTATAATATCACATATACCCGGCGAAGTCGGCAAGCGATGCGTTAAAATCTCCGACCATGATGACCTGCCCGCGCGCGCTCCCGGCTTTACGCGGCCTGGCGGCTCCTGTCAGCGGGACATGCATTCAAGTTTGGGCAGGCTGGATCAGCGGGCGGGCATGCATCACTTCGCTGCGGCTGACCGGGCGCACCTGATCGGCCTCGACGGTCACGACGTCGAGCGTGTTCCCGTCTGCACTGAAGATTTCCAGTTCATATCCTTCATGGTCGCCGTGAATCATGACAACCACGCCAATATCGCCTGCTTCCAGCCGGTATTCGGGTAAGTCAACAGCAAGCACTACCCGTTCATGTTCCTGAATCATGCATTTTCCCTTTCAGTGGATAGGCTGTTACCACCCGGGGGTTAACCCGACCGGCATCCACTTGGTATCTTGAGGAGTGCTCCGTGTCCCCATTATACAGGGATCAGTTTCATTACAGTAATTCGGTACCGGTGTGCCCTGTTCCACCTGTACGGTATAATCGCGGATCAGAACAATTTTGGAGCGTGGAAGGTGTCAGACTACTACACCCGTTTTGAACGGCGCAAACGCCTCCGCAGCATATTTGCAGGGATCAGCGTGAGCCTCGTCCTGATCGCCGGAAGCATCTTCCTCCGGCAGCGGTTCGGCCAGCCGATCACTGTGAGCGAGGCCACACCTAACCCAACAACCCCGGTTCCCACCCGGGAGCCGACCGATTCGCCGACGCCGGAGCCGAGTGATACCCCGATCCCACCCACCGAAACCGGGACGCCCGAACCAACCGCGACGCTTGAATCCGATGCTGCCGTCGAGGGAACGGCCACCCGGACGCCTTGGCCGACCGTCGCCTGGACGCCTGACCCGGATTTGCTGCCGACTGCCATCCCCACCCTGAAGATTTACAACACGGGGGGATTCGCCCCGCCGGATCGCATCCCCCCGACCGCGATCCCCGACCCCGCCGCCGAAGTTCCTATCCCTGCGGGGGTGATCAACGTGCTGCTGCTGGGCAGCGACCACCGGATCGGCTCCATCGGCAACACGGATGTCATGATCATCGTCTCGATTAACATGCAGGAGGGCACCGTCAACATGCTCTCTCTGCCCCGCGACATGCTGGTCTACATCCCCGGCTACACGATGGCGAAGCTCAATCAGGCTTACGCGCACGGAGAACAGGTCGGCTGGTCGAACGGCGGTTTTGGACTGCTGCAAGAGACACTGCTCTACAACTTCGGGATTTACGTGGGGCACTATGTCCTGATCGACCTGAACGGTTTTCAAGACGCCGTCGACGTGCTGGGCACCATCGAAGTGGCGGTTGATTGCAAGATGGAGGGCTATGTACTCAAAGAGCCGCGCCTCCGTCAGGATGACTTCGAAACCTACGACGAGTGGGTCGAGTACACCGATCCCGAATCGGGCAACTGGGAATGGCTCTCGCTGCCGGTCGGCGTTCACGAAATGGATGGCTATCTCGCTCTGTGGTACGCACGCTATCGCTCCGGTACCAGCGACTTCGACCGGGCATACCGCCAGCACCAGGTGCTGCGCGCCATCGTTGATCAGGCCCGCGACGATGGGCTGCTCAACCTTGCCCGCATCCCTCAACTGTGGGTCGAGTACAACTCACTGGTCAAGACGAGCATGGACGTGGGCAACCTGATCCAGTTTGCCCCCATCGCCGCCGACCTGGACGAGATCGGGGTGCGCAGCTTCGTCCTCACCTCCGACTACCTGACCGGGTGGGACGACCCTCAAACGGAGCAAAACGACTACTATCTCGTCCCCAATCCTGAAGCCATCCGCGCCCTGATGTTCGAGGCGATGCAGCCCCCGACCAGGAACTACATCACCGCCAACACGATCACCGTCGAGGTGCGGAACGGCACGGCCACCGAGCGCCTGGACGAAGTCGCCGCCAGCAGGCTGCTGTGGTACGGCGTGCGGGCGACCGCAGCCGGGACAGCCGATACGACACTCTATGACAAGACGACAATCTACGACCTGACCGGCAACCCGCGCAACAGCCAGCTTCGGATCATGCAGACGGCGCTGCGCGTCGACAGCGATCACGTGATCATCCAGCTCGATCCAAACCGTACCTACGATTACATCGTGATCCTGGGGCAGGATTACAAAAGCTGCGAGCGCAACCCGCAGGTAATCTCGACGGCGACGGTCACCCCTGAACCGGCAGTCGAACCGACCGCCGAGCCGGAAACCCTGGCGGAATGATCCGCGTGCGAAACCGGCTGATTGTCAGCCGCCCGTGCCTTTGATACAATCCCCCGCATGGACGACGTTGACCCCATAACGCTGACGATCCGGTCGGCTACACCCAGCGACTACGAAGCCTGCCTGGAACTAGACCATACCGTCAGCACCGAATACGTCTGGCAGATGATGCTGGACGAGAACGAAGGTGAGTTTACGGTCACCTTCCGGGCAGCCCGCCTGCCGCGTTCGATGAAAGTGCTCTACCCCCGCCAGGGAGAGACCTTGATCGAATCGTGGCGGCAGCATGCCGCGTTCCTGGCTGCCGAATCGGAGGGGCTGGTCGTCGGGTATGCCAACGTCCGGGAGGAGCCTTCGCAGCAGATGGCCTGGATCGCTGATATGGCGGTCGATGGTTCGCAGCGGCTGCAAGGCGTCGGCAGCGCGCTGTTGAAAGCCGCGCGGGGATGGGCCATCGAACACAATATGCGGGGGATCATCGCCGAAGCGCAAACCAAGAACTATCCGGCGATTCGCTTCTTGCAGCGGCGGGGATTGGTTTTCTGCGGATTTAACGATCACTACTACCCCAGCCAGGATATCGCCGTCTTTTTTGGGCAGATACTACGCTAACAGCCTGTTCGCAAATTCGCTTCGCGAACTTCGGATAGGAAAATCAAAACACAATTGCAGCCAGTTTATGAATAGACACACCATTCGATCTGAGAACTTATGCTAAGAGATTTACTTATTTCCGCCGGACCATTGATCAACCAGAGCCTGAGCGCCGCCATCGCGACGATTGCGGGTTCTTTCTTCCTGTACAGCCTGGTGAAAGGCATCGGGAGCCGGGTTGCCAGGGTGTACAGCCTGCTGTTGTTCTTCGTGCTGGTCACCTATATCGGTGACCTGGGCGTCGGGATCAGCGAATCCGACGTGACGACCGGGGCTTGGCTGCGCTTCCAATGGCTGGGGATCGCTTTCGTCCCGGCGACATATGTCAACCTGAGCCACGCGATCCTCTCGATGACCGGGCTGCATTCACGTGGCCGCCGCCGCTGGACGGTTCGCGGCCTTTACCTGTTCGCCGGGGCCTTTCTGCTGCTGGTCGTCTTTTCCGACCTGCTGGTCACCAATCTGGTTTACGACCCGGCACCGCACTTCGTGCCCGGCCCGCTGTTCCCGGTTTTCGTCACATACTTCTTCGGATCGGTCGTCTTGAGCATCTGGTTTTTGCTGCGTGCCCGGAAGCGCACGCTCATCGAAGCCAGCCGCCGCCGGTTCACCTACCTGCTGACGCAGTACCTGGCCCCGGCGCTGGCCGTGTTCCCGTTCCTGCTCGTCTCTGGCCGGGCGCTGGCCTCGCCCGTCGTCTTCTACGGGGTACTGACCCTGGTCGACGCGGCGCTGGCGATCATGTTCCTGCTGATGTCCTACGCGATGGCATTCGTGGGATCGGTGATGCCCGACCGGATGATCAAGGCGCAGCTTCTCCAGTTTCTCCTGCGCGGGCCGGTAGTCGCCATCATCGTCCTGGGCATGATCCTGTGGATTCCGAGCGCGGGGGCCGTCCTGGGTTTGCCCGGACATGAAGCGATGCCCCTGCTGGTCGTGGCGACGATTCTACTGTTGCAGTGGTTCATCACCATTATCCGCCCGATGCTCGAACGCCGTCTGATCTATGTCGGCGACCAGCGCGAGATACGCCGCATCCAGGAGCTTGAAGAACGGCTCCTGACCGGCGCTGACTTCCAGCAGATGCTCGATACAATCCTGATGGCTATCTGCGATTACGTCCGGGTTGAAACTGCCTTCGTCGCCTCGGTGACCGCCGGGAACGGCCCCCGGCTGGAGCGGGCTATCGGCCTGCCTGACCCGATGGAGGCCGAAATCGAGTCGGCCCTCGATCTTTCCGAAAGCGCCCAGAACGGCGATCTTCCCCAGCCGGACGAGGTCACGGTCAACGGTGACGTGTTCAAGTGGCACGACTACTGGCTGATCCCGCTCCACGCGCAGGGAGAAGAAGAGCCAGAACCCCGGCTGATCGGCCTGCTGGGGGTATCGGCCCTCGAACAGCAGGAAAACGATCTCGACGACGAACAGTGGGCGATGCTGATGGCCCTGGCCAGCCGCGCCGCCGAAGTGCTGGAAGACCGGCGCATCCAGGCCCAGGTTTTCGCCTCGCTGGAAGGTCTGCTGCCTGAACTAACCACCATCGAAACCCTGCGCGAAGCAACCCGTCACGGCGGTTTCGAAGCGCTGGCAACGTCGAACGAAAAACTACTCTCCGGCCCTGATTTCTCGCAGAAGATCAAGGATGCGCTTTCGCATTACTGGGGCGGCCCGCAGCTTACCGATTCGACACTGCTGAGGCTGGCGGTCGTCCGGCAGGCGCTCGACGAGAACGAAGGCAACCCGCAGCGGGCGATGCGGGCGGTGCTGCAAAAGGCAATCGAGAGCCTGCGCCCGGAAGGTCAGCGCAGCATGACCACCGCTGAGTGGATTCTCTATAACATCCTGGAAATGCGGTTCATTCAGGGGCGAAAAGTGCGCGATGTTGCCCTCAGGCTGGCGATGAGCGAATCGGATCTGTATCGCAAGCAGCGCGTGGCAATCGAGGCGGTGGCGGCGATCATCGCCGATATGGAGCGCGCGGCGGTCAATGGGGAAGAAAACGGCAAGGAAAAAGAAAAAAGTTGAAAGAAAGAAGATAAAAGCGCTGGACCGGTGCTTCTGCGGCAGATATAAAAAGCGATCATTAGCCCGGTGCTTCAGCGCCGGGAATGTGTAAGCTGTGCCCGGCATTCGCCGGGCGTTGTCGTTACATCCGGTAGGAAAGACTCCGATTGCGCCTGCGGCGGCGAACGGCAGCAATGACAGCCACCGGAACAGCCACCACTGCCAGACAAATCCCTGCACCACATACCACCAGCGAAGTTGTTGTCATCAGGCCGAACAGCCCGGCTGACGATTCGTTCGCTGGCAGCACAACCGGCTCGTCGACCGGCGGCTTTTCAGCCGGTTTGTCAACCGGCGGAGGGTCTGTAGGCACCTCGACCGGTTCTACGGGTGCAGCCCCGCCCTGCGAAACCCGCACCAACTCCTCGATAATGGCGAGCACCACCGCCTGGTTATGATCACTGTCGACGACGATGAACAGGTCGTCGAGGATCAATGTGGCGCTTACCCAGACTCCGGAAGCGTCGCTGAGGTCTTCGACCAGTACGAGCACGTCGGCCACCGGGCGAATCTCGCCGGGCGACTCGTATTCGATATCGTCCATCCACTGCTGAAGGGTCGCGTAGGGACTGGTGCTCTCGGCGACACTGAGCCAGTTTCCTTTGCTGTCGAGATAATCAAAGTTGGCAGTATCGCCCCCGCCCGGAACATAGTAGATCGCGTTGTCGCCGAACTCCGGGGCGGTCATGATATAGGCGTAGTCGAACGTGTAGCCTACCGGGAGCTGCTCCGGGATGATCATCTCGAAGGGCACGTCGAGCTCGGTCGGCGAGAGGACGTGATCGGTGCCGCTCACGTAAGGCTGATCGGATGGGTGGAAGCTGTCGGAGAGGCCGCCGGTGGACGAGACCGGTGCATCGAAGGGCGAGACGAAGTATTCAGCCGACCAGACAATACTGGCCGGGGTCGGGCTGTCACCGGTCGGTTCGGCGGAGAGTGAATACCCGGCGAAATAACAACCCCCGGCATTGGCTGTGCGTTCGTCGCTGTGGACGATGAGATAGGTTTCGTCGTACACGGATGGATCGATCACCAGCCTGTCGTTGGTCATCTCGACCATGATGGCTTCGCTGCCGCGAATGCCCACCGCGCGCACGGTCATCGGGACTTCGGCGGAGTCCAGCGAAATCGACAGCGCCTGGCTGCCCGACAGTCGAATATAGTCCGCGCCCAGGCTTTGTACGCCGTTTTCGGGTGTGTACCTCCCATTTTCGAGCGTGCCCTCGACCAGAACGGTTGGATATAGATATCCCTCCTCGTAAGCCCGGAGCAGGTTGGCAACGGCGTAATCATGGATTTCCGCTTCGAGCGAACTGCCATAGGGCGACAAAGCCGCGTCGAGCGCTTCGAAACCGCTCATCTTGCGCATGTTTTCCCAGGCCACCCGGACGATATCGGATCCATAGCGCTCGGAGATCAGCCGCAGCAGTAGCCATTCGCCGTACCAGTGCAGATCGTCGCCGCGTGCGTATTCGGCGACGAGGCATACATCGGGGGATTTGAAAACACTGTCGAGATAATAGACCCCGTCGTTTACGTCAGGGTAAACTTCGTCCTCCATCCAGGTGGCGGTCGCCTCGTAGAGCCAGTAATGCAGGTCGTTGTCGTCGATTCCGGCCTGGATCAGGTGGTTGAATTCATGGGCGACGGTCGCCTGCATCAACTCGGTAGACGTTTCGTTCCATTCCTCATCCACTTCAAGATAATCGTTATCCAGCGACATATATCCATAGGCCGCATGGCGCTCTTTCTCTTCAGAGTTAGGGTTATCGCCCAGGAACCCGCTGTAAGTGTCGGAATACCCGGCGTAGCCATCCAGCAGCAGTTCTTCGAGATAAACGTCGATCCGCTCGTCGCCTCCCTCGCCCCGGTCGTTGGCCGGGGCAGGCCAGCCCATTTGATCGACCTCGACCTGCCAGACGTGTTCCAGCGTCTCGCCGATCAGTTCGGTGTAATCCGGCGTGCCCGAACCGTCACCGTCAGCCGGATCGACCGCCTGGGGGCCTTCCAGTGTGTAGTGGATCAGGAAATGGGTGGTTCCATAGGTTTGTGGGTTGGGTAAGTTCGGGCGATCATCCTGCTCAAGGGGATGGGCGGAAGCCGGGGCAGCGCCAAGCGTAATAAAGAGGGCCAGAGCAGCCAGCATACCAGCAATCAACCAGGTTCGACGGGGCATTCCAACAAACTCCAGGTTCAGAGTCAATATGTCCAACTGAATCAAGTTTAACGGCTGTAAACGGCAAGCACAACCGCTGATCAAGGGTTGTAAGTTTTTGGTTAGCTGCCCGGATCAACTATCAAACCGCAAAGTTGCAAAGAGCGCAAAGGGGAAAATAGAAGCAGGGATCAAAAGCGATAGAATTTAGCCCGGTGCTTCAGCGCCGGGAATCCATTTTCCTTTTTTCCCCTTTCACCACACGATTTTTTGCCGCCCCCGCCGCAACTACTATAATACCTTGATCGTTATCATCCAATGGTGACTTTGGCCCAAAACAGGAGCATCGATGAGCAAACGCGGGAGTCCGGCGCGGCTGGCGCTGGAAGATGGCAGTGTATGGCCTGGAACCGCCTTCGGCGCGGCGGGGACGCGCGTGGGCGAGGTGGTCTTCAACACCAGCCTGACCGGTTACCAGGAGATTCTGACCGACCCCAGCTACGCCGGGCAGATCGTGGTGATGACCGTGCCCCAGGTCGGCAATACGGGCATCAACGAAGAAGACCACGAATCGCGGCAGGCCTTTTTGAACGGCTTCGTGATCCGCGAACTCAGCCCGCGCGTCTCCAACTGGCGGGCGACCTCCACCCTTTCCGACTGGCTGAACGAACAGGGGATCACCGGCATCAGCGGGATCGATACACGGGCATTGACGCGCCGCATCCGCGAATCGGGCAGCCTGCGCGGGGTGCTCACCACCGATGCCGAACGCGGCGACGACGACCTGATCGAGCAGGCCCGCAGTTGGCCGGGGCTGGACGGCGTCGACATGGTGCAGGAAG
>DAOUES010000438.1:0-20664 GCA_034430335.1 Anaerolineae bacterium
GGCCGGAGCACGTCGGCATAGTCGCGCGGATCGTATTCCAGATCGGCGTCCTGGATAATGAACATCTCGCCCCTGGCATTCTCAAACCCGGTGCGAACCGCGCTGCCCTTCCCCTTGTTTTTCTCATGCAGGATCACGCGGACCGTATCGTCGTCGTCCCACTGCTTCATCACCTCGCGCGAACCGTCGGTCGATCCGTCGTCGACCATCACGATCTCGAACACTTTGCCGGTCGCCAGCACCTGCCGGACGATCTCTTCGAGTGTGTCAACTTCGTTGTATACGGGCATTATGACAGATAGATTCAAAAGACGACCTCGCAATCTCACCCAAATTCATTTCGGCAACAGTACGGCTGTCTTGGGCCGCCATTGGCAAGCTAGTATAGCCAAGCACGAATGGGCAGGCAAACCTACTGCCGACGCGGGGCGACCAGGTTGGCGCTGACTGGTATGGCTTAAGCGGTTACCGGATTATTTTGTAAACATCATCAGCGCCGGGAGATAATCCAGAATCTGGCTTTACAGGGCGCTGGCACCTCTGTTTCCCTCATTCTTGTTTAATCTATTCCGGTCGTAGGGGTACAGCGTGCTGTGCCCGCCGGGGTCTACCACAGATCGACAGCGCCATCGGCTACCCGCCAAACTTCTTACTCAATATATCCTGAAGCGTCGGCGTGCCGATTACCTGTAACTCGTAGCGAACCCGTTCCATCGGCAGTTCGATGTCGATCACCCGCCGCAGATCGATAGGCGTTGCCGCGATAACCAGGTCGGCATCCGACCGGTTGATTGTCTCCTCCAGATCGGCCATCTGCTGCTGCCCGTAGCCCATCGCCGGGAGGATCGCCCCGGTCGACGGGTACTTCTCGTACGTCTCCAGGATCGATCTGACCGCAAACGGGCGCGGATCGATGATTTCGCCTGCCCCGAAGCGTTTTGCCGCCACGACCCCCGCCCCGTAGGTCATATTGCCATGTGTCAGCGTCGGCCCGTCTTCGATCACCAGCACCCGCTTTCCTGCAATCGCCTCCGGGTTGTCGACGAAAATCGGCGATGCCCCCAGGATGATCGCGGCGTCCGGGTTAGTTCGTTGGACATTCTCGATCACCGTCAATACATTGTTATAGTCGGCGGTGTCGACCTTGTTGATCACCACCACGTCGGCCATCCGGAGATTCGCTTCACCGGGATGGTAGGTCAGTTCATGGCCGGGCCGATGCGGGTCGGCGACGACGATATGGAGATCGGAGACGTAGAACGGCAGGTCGTTGTTCCCGCCGTCCCATACGATGATGTCAGCCTCCTTCTCTGCCTCGCGTAAGATCGCCTCGTAATCCACGCCCGAAAAGATCACCGCGCCCAGGTCGATATGCGGTTCGTATTCCTCGCGCTCTTCGATGGTGCAGTCGTACCGGTCGAGGTCGCCGTAATCGGCGAACCGCTGCACAGCCTGTTTGACCAGGTCGCCGTAGGGCATCGGGTGCCGCACCGAGACGACCTTCAAGCCCATCTCACGCAAAACCAAAACGACGTGCCGCGTCGTCTGGCTCTTCCCCGCCCCGGTCCTGACCGCGCAAACGCTGATCAGCGGCTTGCTGCTCTTGATCCGGGTCGTGTTGGCTCCCATCAGCCGGTAGTCGGCTCCGGCGGCCAGCACCAGCGATGCCTTGTGCATCACGTACTCGTGCGGAACGTCGCTGTAGGCGAATATCACTTCGTCGATCTGCTGGTCGACGATCATCGAGGGTAACAAGGCTTCTTCGTAGATCGGGATGCCATCCGGGTAGAGTTCTCCGGCCAGTTCGGGTGGATACCGCCGCCCCTCAATGCCGGGAATCTGGGTGGCGGTGAATGCCACCACTTCGTAAGCCTTGTTGTCTCGGAAATACACGTTAAAATTGTGGAAGTCCCGGCCTGCCGCCCCCATGATGACGACGCGCTTTCGAGTCATGGATTGATACTCCTTTGTTGTGGTGAGACCGTTGTGTGAGCGTAAAGCATGGCGTGATTCTAGCTTAATCGGGTGTCGATTTCACCGCTTCCTTCATTCAGGCCGACCGTGTTTCCTCGTTGTCTTCCCGCTTTTTCCGCCGCCTCTGTGCGAAGAAGGCCAGCACGATGCTGAGTAGATACAGCCCGAACAGCGGCGCAGCGACGATCCCCATATTGACCGGGTCCGGGGTAGGAGTGACCACCGCCGCCAGGATCGCAATCCCGACGATGGCATACCGCCAGCCCTTGATCAACATCCGGCTGTCGACTATTCCGGCCCGTGCCAGGATATAGACGGCCATCGGCAGTTCGAAGCTCGCCCCGACCGCCAGCAGCGCCGTCGTCACGAACTTGATGTAGTTGTCGAGCGTTGGCGTTGCCCTGAAACCCATGAAGCCAACCAGGAAGGGAATCGCCGCCGGGAGCATGACGAAGTAGGCGAAAGCCACCCCTAGAATGAACAGCAGCGCGGCGAACGGGACATACAGGTAAAACGCGCGGCGCTCGGTATCGAGCAGCCCCGTGCCGATAAAAATCCACCCCTGGGCAATGATGAAGGGAGACGCCAGTATCAGCCCCGCGACCAGTGAAACACGGAAGAACACCCCAAACGATTCGGTCACCGAGATCACGATCAGCCTGTCCATGCCGCCAATGGGCTCGGTCAGCAGCACGATCAACTGGTTGGTGATCGCCGCCGCAACAACCGTGCTGATGACGAACGCGATGGCGCTATGGACGAGCCGTGTGCGCAGTTCTCGAAAATGAGACAGGCTTGAATCCAGGTTTTCGAATACGGCTGCGAGACCCTCATCCTTTTTTTCTTCGGCGTCAGAAAGTTTATTCCGGTTGCTGATCAATGCGATCAACCCGGCGGCGAGGCTGATCACCAGTGCGGAAAGCATGACGGCGGCTTCGGTGCTGACCGGTATCCGGGGCAGTTGGTGGAGCAGTTCGCCGATCATGGGCGTTCCCCTGTCTCGTCTTGTTCCGCCGCAGCCTTGCTCTGATCGGTTGGCGGCTGTTCGATACCGTGAACTCGACTGTATAGATTCTCGATTGCCTCGTCTATTTCTGCCAGGGTATCTTTGCCTTCTTGATCGAGCGTTGCGCTTTTCTGAATGTCGGATAGCGTTTCCCGGAGTTCTGACTGCATGTCTTCCAGTTCCGCCATTCGGATCAACGTGGCGGGCAAATCCCGCAGCGATTGGGTGATCTCCGATATCTCCCTCCACCAGTTTGATCTCAGCAGCTTGCCGAGAAATCGTCCCAGTTCCAGCGCCGCCTGCCGTGATCGTTCTGGCCCAAGCACGACGAAGATGACCAGCACAAGCAGCACCAGTTCAGGAATTCCAATACCACACAGGGTGTTCATAAAGTCTCCGGGAAGTCAGCCGGTGGGAATCGAACTGGCGGAACTTAACTGTTGTCCGCCAGTTCGTAGGTAGCAATGAGTTCGTTGTGTTTTGCGGCCAGGGTGCCAAGCACACCGTTGACAAAGCGAGGGGCGCTGTCGCTGCCATAGTGCTTTGCCAGTTCGACCGCCTCGTTGATCGCTACTTTGAGCGGGGTGCTGTTCAACCCCACCAGTTCGAAGATCGCCATTCTGAGGATATTCCGGTCGATGATCGCCATCTGGTCAATCGGCCATTCCGGGGCATGCTCGTGGATAACCAGGTCAAGCTGTTCGCGGTGGGTCAGGACACCGTTTACCAGGTCACGGAGAAACGCTTCCGTTGCCTCGTCTAACTCGTTGTCGATCAGACGCCTTTCCAGGACGGCGTCAACATGATGGCTGGAGCAGTCGATTTCGTAAAGAGCCTGGAGGGCTATTCTTCGGGCTTTTCGACGAACGTGCAAGGCATTTCCTCTGGTAAAGTGCGAACGATGTGATGGTCAGTCCGCTGGCGCATAATCGACATCGGCGATGTGGACGTTGACCGCATCCACGTCCATGCCGACCAGTTCTTGAATGGCGCGTCTGACGTTGTCCTGTACAGTTCGGCTCACTTCACCCATATTGACATCAGGCTTGACGATGACGTACATATCGACCACGACCCGTTGATCGTCGATATCCAGCACAACCCCTGATCCTATCGAGTCCCCACGAAAGATCCGCCCGACATTGACCGGAATCTCCGCCATAGTCGATATCCCGTCAACCAGTTCCGCTGCGTGTTTGACGATCGCGATCAGTACGCTCGGTGCTATCGTGATTGTATCTTGTGGCTCCATGTTAGTGTACCTTTCACCGGCGAATCGGTTTGACTACCCCATGATCATCCCGCCATCGACGGATAATACATGCCCGGTAATATACCCTGATTCTTCCTGCGCGAGGAATGTAACCGCGTTTGCTACGTCTTCAGGTGTTCCCCAGCGCCCCAGCGGGATTTGTTTCAGCGAAGCCTCTTTGATCTCGTCCGGAACGGTATCGGTCAGTTGGGTCGGGATGAAACCGGGGGCAACCGCATTGACGGTCACATTCCGGCTGGCGACCTCACGGGCCAGCGACTTGGTGAACCCGATCACCCCGGCTTTGCTGGCGCTGTAGTTGGTTTGCCCGGCGTTTCCGGCAATCCCGGCCACAGAACTGACGCTGACGATCCGTCCGTAGCGCTGGCGCATCATCGCCTTTGAAGCGATCTTCGAATAGTTGAATACACTCTTTAGATTGACCGCAAGAACGGCGTCCCAATCGGCCTCGGACATCCGCATGAGCAGGTTGTCACGGGTGATCCCGGCATTGTTGACGAGGATGTCGAGTTTCCCCAGCCTGTCGATTGCTTCCTTGATGGTTGCTTCGGCCTGCTCGAAATCGACGACATTTGCTTGCAAGGCGATGGCCGTCCCGTTGGCCGAATTGATCTCGTCGGCAACTGATTGGGCGGTATCGGGGTTCAAATCGACAACAGCGACTGCCGCGCCTTCCGAGGCGAACTGGAGGGAAATCGCACGTCCAAGACCCTGTCCCCCACCGGTTACGAGTGCAACTCTATTTTCGAAACGCATGGTTCCCTATCTCCTCAATGGTTGATGTATTATTTCTCATCCCATAACCATCAGCCGGGAGATCGCTTTACGTTACTGGTTGGTCTGAATACCATAGGCGGCAATCTGGATATCCTGGGTCAGGCGGCGATTGTACCATTGCATTGTATAGGTTTCAAACGAGATGTCAACGCAGCGTTAACCTGGGCCGCCTGTCCCTCCGGGCTGATTGTCAGGGTGCTTACGATGTCAGCATCTGATCGACATCGTCGGGGTCGATCCCCATTTCTCTTAACACTCTTGTGGCCATTCCGTTGTCATACGTCATCAATGCCGAAAGCAGGTGCTGCGTCCTGACCTGTTCTGCCCCGCTCCGGTTGGCTTTGTCGTTTGCCAGTTCGAGCGCCTGTTCCGCGTGTGGGGAATACTTTGGCCTGCCGAACAGCATCGACTTCGACCGCTTGTACTTTCTCATTTTCTGGTTGACATGATATTTGACCGTTTCATAGTCAACACCGAGCGATGCCAGCGTTCTCCTGGCCGTGCCTTTCGTCGCCAATCCAACCAATAGGTGCCCGGAACCGATGTATCTGCTCTTCGACTGGGCTGCTTCGGCTGCCGCCGTCTCTAACACCTGTTTGACGTTCTTTGAATAAGGTAGTTGTCTCCGGGACAACTCGACCGGTTCTTTCCCGAAGAGTTCGTCAGGCCAGGGAATTTGGAGGATGCCGCTGTCATGAAACAGGTTGTGAACCGAAATCCCAATCTGGTTGTACAGTGTCGGGGGAACGCCGATATCGGCGACATACAGGTCGCCGACAGCGTCACGCGCTTCTGTTGTCATCAGTCCCGTTTTGGGCAGCGCCAGGGTCAGGGTAGCATCGGCTTTTATGCATGGTTCGCCGGGGATGCCGGTGGCCGCATCCAATCCCGATGGCATGTCGAGCGAGACGACGAGTCTGCCCGATTCGTTCGCCGCGCCGATCAACTCTGCCACCGGCCCGCGCGGGTTTCCGCTCAACCCGTAGCCGATCAGCGCGTCGATGATCAGCTTTGCCCTGCTTAGATCGGGTATCATGTCGCCCTCGTACTGCCTCCGGTCGACGGGCAGGTGGCCGAGTATCGTCCACTGGTGCATCGGCACTGTTTTGAGTCCGTCCGGCGGCCCGGCCAGTATCACCGAAACGTCCGCACCCCAATTGCTCAGGTGCCGCGCCGCTGCCATCCCACCGCCGCCATTGTTTCCTGTGCCGCACAGCACCACGATCCGGTTCCCGTAGAGCCGGTTCTTGAGAAGTGTCCGCGTCAATGCAGCCAGGTGGCGGCCAGCGTTTTCCATCATCTGGATCAGCAGGATGCCGTACTCCTCGACCATCAGCCGGTCGACTTCTGCCATTTGTTCGGTTGTCAGTGCCGGTATTTCGAATAATGACATGGCTTCCCTCATATGTGTCAGGCGTTGGCGAGCGCCTCCACGCCTTCCGGTGAATCGACGACGTGCCCGGCAGCCTGCCGGTCGATGCGTTTGAGCAGCCCGGTCAGCACGTTCTTGCTGCCCAGCTCGACGAAATCAGTGATCCCGCCTGCCAGCATGAACCGTACGCTGTCCGTCCAACGCACCGCCGAAGTCAACTGTGCGCTGAGTTCGGCGCGGATATCCCCGACTGTAGGCAGCGATTTCGCCTGGGTATTCCCCACAACATAGACTCCCGGTGCGGTGAAGTCTGTTTCTTGCAGCGCTTTGTCGAACTCGGCCTGCGCCTTTGCCATTAATGGCGTGTGGCAGGCAATGCTGACCGCCAGCCGGATCGCCCGCCGCGCGCCCTGCGAAGCGGCTTCTTCGATGGCGCGTTCGAGTGTCGAGTCGTCCCCGGCGATCACCACCTGTCCGGGGCAGTTGTCGTTAGCCACGACGACCGTGCCCCCGGTTTCCGCCTCGCACGCCGCGCAGATTTTGCCGATCTGCTCGATTTCCAACCCCAGGATCGCGGCCATTCCGCCGGGGCTGTCGGCTCCCGCGTCACGCATCAACTCCCCGCGCAGGCTTACCAGTCTGAGGCCATCCTCGAACCGCATCGACCCGGCAGCGGTCAGCGCGGTAAATTCGCCGAGGCTGTGACCGGCAGTATAGGCCGGGATGCAGTTGTCGCCCAGGAGTTCCTGCACGGTACGAAAGGCCGCGATCCCGGCAGTGTACAGCGCAGGCTGCGTGTATTCCGTCAGTGAGAGCTTATCCTCCGGGCCATCAAAGCACAGTTCGGACAGCCTGAACCCCAGGATATCGTCCGCCTCGTCGAATGTCTCTTTTGCGGCTGGATAGGCATCTGCCAGTGCCCGGCCCATTCCGACTCCCTGCGACCCCTGTCCGGGGAAGACGAAAGCGGTTGTCGCCATTTCCATGTTGATCGATCCTTTCGATGCGCGTTCCACGTTGATCGCAAATCATTGGGGGCCGGTCGCCATAGAGCCACACAGGGATAAAAAAAGACCGCGCCCCTTATTCAGAACACGGCCTGCCCGATCACGATGCGATCGTTTTATACTTCCTTCTCGACGATTTCACGTCCCCGGTAATGTCCACATTCTGGGCAGACGACATGCGGGCGCTTCATGGCACCGCAGTGGTCGCACTCGATGAGTGCAACGGGGCTTAATTTGTCGTGGAGGCGGCGTCGGTCTCGTCGACCTTTCGATATTTTTCGTTTTGGTAGTGCACCCATACCGTCTACTCCTGACAGAGATTAAAATTAATGAATGCGTCCCATACTGCCAGACGCAGACGGAGATTATACCGGGCAACTGTCGTCTGTTCAAGCGTCCCGGCGGGCAAAAACGCCTGGACTAATCGCGGCGTGTCGATATCCGCTCGATTTGCATCGGTTCGTCTGACGTAACCAGCGTCGAAGGCGTCTGGATGTCGTTTTGTGTGCTGGCCGATACATGGCGCGGCTGGTGCTGAGACTGTTTTTCGGCAACATGCCCGATGCCGTTGCGGACGACGTTCAGCGTCCTCATGAGCGCATCTTCGAGGTCGGACAGCACATCGACCACGTAAGTGTCGGCATCCGTGCGAATCATATTCGCTTCCTGGCGGCTCTGGTCGACGATGCTTTCCGCCCTGGCCTGGGCAGCCTGGGTGATACTGTCACGCTGGATCAGGGTCTCGCTTTTCTCGCGGGCAAGCTCCCTGATGCGGGCGGCCTCTTCGTTGGCCTGGGCCATGACCCGGTCCCGTTCACGAATCACGCGCTTGGCCTTCTCGATCTCCTCCGGTATCGAAATGCGCATCTGGTCGATCAACGCCAGCGCACGCTGCTCGTCGACCAGCGTAAACGATGTAAACGGAACGTGGCGGCCACTGTTCAGAAGTTCTTCCAGCCTGTCCACTAAGTGTTGTATATCCAAGGCTCGCCTCCTCATTTGCCCAAGGTCACAGTATCACAGTATACCAGAGTTAATCACGCAGCGATACCATGTCTACTGACCCAGGAGCATCATCGCCTAAATTGCTAAAATGCGCAAGCAGGGCTGTTTCGACCGCCGGGGGCACCATCCCGCTGATGTCGCCTCCCAGGGAGGCGATCTCGCGGATCGTGCTGCTCGATAAGTGCATATGCTGCTCGCTGGCTATCAGGCAGACTGTTTCGATCTCCGGTGCCAGCCGGTTGTTTGCCAGGGCCATACGGAATTCTAGCTCAAAGTCGGAAAAAACACGCAGTCCACGTATGATCGTGTAGGCTCCAACTGTCCGGGCGAAATCAACCGTCAGTCCCGAATAGCTGGTTATCTGAATATTTTCGACATCTTTTAGCGATTCTATTGTGAGTTCGACACGCAGTTCGACCGGGAACAGGAGGTTTTTCAAGGGCCGGTCGTATACAGCCACGATCAGTTCGTCGAACAGTTTGCTCCCCCGTGTTGCGATGTCAACATGGCCGAAGTGAATCGGGTCGAATGTGGCCGGAAAGATCGCGCGTCGTATCACAGACTATCTCCAGGTTGTATCGGTTTACCGTATGTGTCTTGCTGCTTGGTGTCTGCACGAAAATCGACGACTTGCTTTATGTCCAGAGTTCGCGAAGCGAATTTAGGATAAAGGTGCTAACTCACATCGCCGATTTCGATACTGGACATAGCGTCACCGACCTGCTGCGCGAGCAACCCGTGTTCCGGCTGTTCCAGCAGCGGGTCCTGTTCGTAGATCGTCCAGGCTTCGCGCTGAACCTGCTCCACCAGCCGCATATCCATGAACGGTGTCAGGTCTATCCCGGAAACCCCACTCTGCTGGGTGCCCAGGAGATCGCCCGCCCCACGCATCTGCCAGTCGATTTCGGCCAGTTTGAACCCGTCGGTTGTTTCTTCTACGGCCTTCAGCCGTTCGTCTACGTCGATAAAGTTCTGATCCGAAACAAGCAGGCAGTAGCCCTGACCGTCACCCCGGCCAACCCTACCCCGCAACTGGTGAAGCTGCGCCAGCCCGAACCGGTTCGCATTCTCGATCAGGATCACCGACGCATTCGGAACGTCGATCCCCACTTCGATCACGGTCGTGCTGACCAGGATTTGCGTTTCGCCCCGGTAGAAAGCTGCCATCGACGCTTCTTTCTCGTCAGGATTCATTCTGCCATGAGCCAGCCCAACGGACAAATCGGGGAAAACGTCGTTTTGCAGCCGTTCGTATTCCGACACGGCTGACCGCGCGTCGAGTTCGTCGCTGTCCGCCACCAGCGGGCAGATGATATACGCCTGGTAGCCCTGCTCGATCTGCGCCCGGATGAAGCTGTAAGCCCGTTCTCGCTCCTTCGCCTGGAGGATGCGGGTTTGAACCGGCGTACGGCCCGGCGGCATCTCGTCAATGGTCGTCAGGTCTAAATCGGCATGCACAGTCAGCGCCAGCGTTCGCGGAATCGGGGTGGCCGTCATCACCAGCAGGTGCGGATTGCCATCGCCGGCTTTGTCGCGCAGCGCCCCGCGCTGCATCGTGCCGAACCGGTGCTGCTCATCGATGATCGCCAGCCCCAGCCTGTTGAAAGCCAATCCGGGTTGGATCAGCGCGTGCGTGCCGACCACCACCTGGATGCTGCCGTCGACCAGTCCGTTGTACACTGCTTCACGCTCGATTGCGCTGATATGGCTGGTGAGCAGGGCTATCGAGTGCCCCTCCAGTACAGGACTGAGCAGCACCGACAGGCTCGCGTAATGCTGTTCGGCCAGCAGGCTGGTCGGTGCCATGATCGCGGCCTGTGCCCCGTTCGTACAGGCGATTGCCGCCGCCACTGCCGCGACGACCGTTTTCCCGCTGCCCACGTCGCCTTGCAGGAGCCGGTTCATCGGCGTGCCGGAGGCAAGGTCGCGCCGTATCTCCCCGATCGCTCTCTGCTGTGCGCCGGTCAGGTCGTAGGGCAGCGTCGCCAAAAATTGATCGATCCACTCGTCCGAAACGTTCAGCGGCAGGCCGGGCTGAGATTGCCACTCGTAGCGCCTTTGCAGCATCGCAAGCTGCAATATCATCAACTGGTCGAAGGCCAGCCTGAGTAAAGCCGATTCCTTGTCTTCCAGGCTGTCCGGGAAGTGTGCCTGTGCGATTGCGTCCCCGTAATCCATCAGGTCGGCGCGTTCGCGCAGGTCGAGCGGCAGCGGATCGGGAAGCCGGGGTGCCCACCGGTCGACGACCTCTTTGGCGAGGCGGCGCATCACTTTGCCGCTCAGTCCTTTTGTCAGCGGGTACACCGGCACGATTCGCCCGGCATGCAGCGATTCCCGGTCGATGGGTTCCATCTCCGGTGAATTCATCACCAGTCGGCCAAGATACTGCTCGGTCTTTCCGCTGACGACCACCATCTCCCCGTCGGTCAGTTGTTTCTCGATCCAGGGCTGGTTGAACCAGTTCAGCCGCAGGTAGCCGCTTCCGTCGCCGATGTAGGCTTCCACGCGGGTGCCGCCGCTTTTCATGGTGTGTGCCTTGATCCGCTCCATCATGCCGATGACAGTCACCACCTCGCCGGGTTCCAGGTGGTTGATCGTCTTTAGCTTGCTGTAATCGTCATAGCGACGCGGGAGGTTGAACAACAGGTCGTGTACGGTGTGTAACCCAAGCTGATCGAGCTGCCCGGCTCTCGTATCCCCGACCCCGTCGACGCTTATTGCCGGTGCGGCCAATCCTTCGAAGTCTTCTGCTGCCGGTTGAGTTTGTTTCCAGGCATACCCCCGGCGCTCTCTCACCGACTGTCCATCGGCTGCCGGTGGCCTCTCTTCGACTTCTTCGGCGAAAACCGGCTCGTCGATCTCTTCTTCTTCCAGTTCGTCTTCCTGCTCGTCTATCAGGCCGATGCCAACATCTTCGATCCCGCCGGCTGATTCTGGCGGCTGTGCAGGCAGTGTGGGGAGTTGTCCCCCTGTTTCCTCGTCGTCGCTCAGTTCGATCTGGCCCGTCGCCATTGCGATGATCTCTTCGACGATGGCTGGCCGATCATCGGCAGGGCTTTGTTCGTAGTCGCGCAGTTGATCGGTGATTTTGTCGACGAGTGCGTGGTGCTCCTCGGTTCGCGCCTGGCTGTGTGCTTCCTTCGACCAGTGATAGGCAAACCGCGCAAAGCCACCGATTACGGCTCTATTCTGGTAGCCCTTTTTCTGTTCCAGTTGAAGGATTTTAATTAGCGTTTGCAGTGATGATGCCATAAAGCTTTCTATCCCGCTGCCTGGGATGTGTAAAGATGAATTTCAACGATTACCGGTAAGCCCAAATTTTCAACACTTTACTTGATGGTTCGCAAATCATGATCCTGTCTTGCAGGGGCGACCCTTGTGGTCGCCCAGGCAACTGGAAAACCAGTTGCCTGTCGCCGCAGGCGACGTATTGATTTTAGCCCGGCGCTTCAGCACCGGGAATATAAACCCCTACCGCCTTCGTTTCGATATCGCCGCGATCCCGACCGCCCCAGGGCCGACATGCGTTCCGATCACCGTTGTAACGTCGGTGATCAGCGCCAGGTTTGGATTGGGTAAGACACTTTTCACGCGATCTAATAAATCCTGTGCGCCCTCGACTGTGTTGCTATGCATGACTGCCAGTTTTTCGATTGGGGTAAGCAGCTTTACTTTTTCACTCAGCGTATTGACCGCCCGTGACCAGGTTCGAACCCTGGCGACGGATGTCACGATCCCTTCCCGGAGTTCGACTATCGGCTTGATGTTCAACAGGTTCGTCAATCCGGCCTGGATCATGTTGATCCGCCCGCTCTTGCCCAGGAATTCTACGGTATTCAGCAGGGCAAACACGTTGACTCGATCTAACGCGCTCCGTATTGATGCGATCACCCCTTCCAGCGGTTCCTTGAGGTTGATCGCATCCAGGGCCGCTATCACTGCCCAGCCCAGCCCCATGCTGAGTTGTCCGCTGTCGATCAGGTGGATGCGATCCGGCGCGATCTCCTGCGCCGCCAGCCGCGCCGAATTGTAGATGCCGCTCAGTTGGCTGGCCGCGTGGATCGAAACCACGTGATCGGCGTTCTGGAGTGCATTCTCGTATGCATCGAGGAATGCCGCCGGGCTTGGCGCTGAGGTCGTCGGGAGTTGTGGTAGTCGTGGAAGCAGTTCGTAGAATCTCTGCCGTGACAACTCGACGCCGTCCTGCATCGTCTGCTCGCCGACGGTGATCAATGCCGGTACGACGTACAGGTTGTCACGGTTCAATGCCTCGCCGGGAATATCGCATGTGCTGTCGGTTACGATTGATATCATGGTGTTGTTCACATCTCAGGATTACTGTGCAGGTGCTCGATATTATCCCGTCCGGTTCCTTCAAGGATCGCCATTCCCATACATTCTGGTCCCAGCCGGGCCGCCAGCAGTGGGTCGAGCAGCATCACCGGTGCCTGCATCCGTGCGAACTCCAGCGCAAGCCGATCTTGCAGCATGCGGGTCATTTCGGTGATGCGGCGTGTCCCCTGTAATATACACAAACGTTCGATGTGCGTAAACTCGCAGACAAACTCCATCATTTTGTCGATTGCCCGCAGGTGAGTCCGGGCTTTCTCCATCGTGATCAGCGTACCGTCCTCGATGGTGAGCAGCGGCTTGATTTCTAACATCGCGCCCAGGATAGACTGAGTCTGCTCGATTAGCCCTGCCTTTTGTATTGAGTCTAACTTGTTCACGTAAAAGACGCTATATAACCTTGGTACGATGCCTCTCGCTAGGTGTACCACCGTTTCGAGTGGCTGGTTGGCCTGTGCCGCCGCCGCCGTCGCTTCGACCAGGTAACCCAGGCAGGCCGATGTCGTCCGTGAGTCGATGACGGTGATCTCACAGCGCCCCAGCAAACCGGATCGTGCCGTCTGTGCGTGGGCAAAGGTATCGGAGAAATTTTGTGAGTGGACGACCACCAGCATTTGATCGGTCGTTCGGCTCAGGTCTTCATAGATTTCCCCGAAGGCTTCGACCGATGGCGAAATCACTTCAGGCGGTTCCATTCCCGCCCGCAGGCGTTCCAGTATCGCCTGTGAATCGATATCGGAGTCTTCTTCCCAGGTTTCCTTGCCGAAACGGATCAGGTTCGGTACGACCGTAATGTTTAGCTGCTTGACCGCGTGCGGGTTTTCAAAGCGCGCGTTGCTGTCTGTGATGACCCGAACTTTTGCCAAATCGCCCTCCAACCATAAAATCCTACCCGCGCATTCCCTTCAGCGGGCAGGTGTCGATAATTGATCAGTTGCCGAGGTTATCACAAGTGTAATGCTAGAGACTCAAACGAAAACCGGATGGCTGTCTGGAGTTGCCTCTTCCGGTTTTTGACTGGTTCCAGGTGTTATTCGACACTCAAGATATAGTAATAGTGTTTTTGACCGCCGAATCTCAGTTCGATTTCGTGATCTGGGTACAGCTCTTCGAGCCGTGAGGCAAGGTTCTCGGCATCGTGTTTTTTGACGTCATTTCCGTAATAAAGGGTGATCAACTCCAGGTCTTGAGCATCCATCTTGACAAGCAGTTCGACGATCACCTCGTCGATGCCGTCTCCGGCGACGACCAGCCTGTCATTGTGCAGGCCGATTATCTGTCCCTTCCTGACCTTCAACCCGTCGATCCGGGCGTTGCGGGTCGAGGTGGTGACTTCGCCGGTTTGGACGTAAGTCGCCGCCTCTTTCATCGCTTCGCTGATCTCGTCCAGGTCGCCGTATGGATCGAGCGACAGCAGCGCCGATATTCCCTGTGGGATCGTCCGCGTTTCGACCACCCGGACGTTCTTGCCTTCTGCTTGTTTGGCGGCTTGCCGAGCCGATAATATGATGTTTTTGTTGTTCGGCAGCACGATCACTTTGTCGGTCGGGAGGCTGTTGATCGCTTCGAGCAGGTCTTTCGTGCTGGGGTTCATCGTCTGCCCCCCGGCGACCACCTGTCCGGCTCCCAGGCTAAAGAAAATCCGGGTCAGGCCGTTGCCGGGTGTGACGGTGACTGCTGCAATCGTTCCCGCTTCGATTTCCGGCGCGTCGATGGCCTCTTCTTTTGCCTGCCCTCCCATTGTCGGGCCGCCGCGTTCGTGCATGAATTCCTCGTACTGTTCCTGCATGTTCTCGACGACGACATCCAGCAGCACACCCTGATCGGCTCCATACCCGACTGCTTCGCCGGGGTTATGCACATGCACATGCACCTTGATGATATTCTCGTCACCGGCAATCACTGCCGACCAACCCAGCGATTCGATATGCGACCGTATCTCTACGACGTTCATCCCTTCGCCCTTGATCAGGTATTGAACGTCGTAGCCATAACCCTCTTCGCCTTCGGGTTCCAGTGCGCTGTGGAGGTCTTCAATCCGCTTTTCGAAAGGCACCTCGGCAACCAACTCCTCGCCGCGTGTGTAGCGCAGCATACCTTCCAGAATGCACATCAGGCCCATGCCCCCTGAGTCCACCACTCCGGCGTCGGCAAGCACTTTGAGAAGTTGTGGAGTCCGCTGTACCGAGTCAAGTCCGCGTGTGACAATCCGATCCAGGACAACCATGAGATCATCCGTCTCCTTGCAGATTGCTTCGGCTTCTTCCGAAACCTCTCTCGCGACCGTCAGTATGGTGCCTTCAACCGGCTCCTGGACGGCCTGGTAAGCGGTTCGGGTGGCTTCTTGAAGCCCGTTTAACAACCCCTTCGTGTCGAGCGTTGGCCTGTTCTCGATGCCTTTGGCAAAACCGCGCCAGAGCTGCGATAGAATAACCCCCGAATTTCCTCGTGCGCCCATCAGCGCGCCTGTGTACAACCGCTGCGCAATTTGGCCGATATGGGCTTCGTCGACTCTTGCGACTTCTTCGTAAGCGCTGCGCATGGTCAGCAGCATGTTGGTGCCTGTATCGCCATCCGGCACAGGAAATACGTTTAGCGCATTGACCATCTCATAATTCTGCTCCAGCCAGGCAAGACCCGCCTGGGCAAGTTGTTTGAGGTCTTGTCCGTTGCAGATGGTGGTGGTTTTCTGGCTGGCTGCATTGTTTGCTTCCATTCTCGATTAGCCTTCCAAAGGTCTATTCTTCGTTATCTGGCATCAATCGCAGCCCTTGTACATAGAGGTTGATCTGTTGAACGGGGATGCCAATTGCTTGTTCGACCTTGAAACGTACAGAATTGATAACACTGTCGGCGACTGATGAGATGCGAGTGCCGTGTTGGATGATCACATAGAGGTCTATTGTCAGTTCGCCGCTTTTGTATGTCACGTCAATGCCATGATGCGGATCGCGTGTCATCTGCGCCGCCAGTTCGCCGATTGCGGTTTTTGAAGCCATTCCGACTACGCCATAGCAGGTAAGCAGCGCCTGGCTGGCGATGGTTGCAATCGCCGATGGTGAAACGTGGATTGATCCACTGGTTTGTTTTTGTTGATCGCTCATCTTGTCAACCTTAAACCTTGTAAAAACAGTATCCTTGAGGTATGCTCTGCCCCGCAAATAAAATGAAAAAACGCGAATTGACAGGCAGCAGCGGTCAATTTGAGTAACACCAAATATCAAAAGGCGATGTGAAAATGGCAGTATGTGAAATGTGCGGTAAAAAGCCACAATTTGGGCATAGTGTGAGCTTTTCGCAGCGAAAAACAAAACGTAAGTTCCGCCCTAACCTGCAAAGGACGACGATCCTTCGTGACGGCAGGCCAGTTCGGGTAATGGTTTGCGCCAAGTGCCTGAAAACCTTGAACAAGGATGTCAAAATCCGTTAAACCTGGTTTGATAGCAACTGTCAGTGGGCCGGCAGGCCCTTTTTTTGTTGCCTGCAATCAGTCTGAATGGCATTGCGCGGTTTTATGAATCTCTTTAACAACCGCGGCGATGCCTTCTTCTGCATGAAACAGGTAGGTGCCGCTGACAATGTAATCGGCCCCCGCAGCGCAGGCTTTGCCGATTGTCACCTGGTTCAACCCGCCGTCGACCGCTAACCATGCATCTCGATTGATGTCGTCCAGCCACCGGCGAATCGCGCTGATTTTTGGCAGCGTGCTTTCCATGAACTCCTGTCCGCCGAATCCGGGGTGAACCGTCATCACTAAAACATAATCGACCTCGGCAATCACATCCTTGAGCGATTCGGCGGGTGTGCCCGGGTTGAGTACAATACCTGCCTGTAGACCCAGGTCGCGGATCATCTGTAGAGCCTGAATATGTGTGTCGACTTCGACCTGTACGTTGATCCGGTTGGCACCGGCATCGGCGAAGGCTTTGACATAGTTCTCAGGTTCGCCGATCATCAGGTGTACGTCGAACGGTAGATCAGTGACCTTTCGGATCGATTTGACAACCGGCGGCCCGATGGTGATGTTGGGGACGAAGTGCCCGTCCATCACATCGACGTGAATCTCGTCCACACCCCCGGCTTCCGCCCGTGCGATCTCTTCGCCCAGCTTTGCAAAATCTGCGGCGAGTATCGAAGCTGCGATCCTGACCTGTTTTTTCATCGTTACGAAGTTTAACATGCCGGTGTTCCCCATGCAATTTTAGTTGAGGTTAAAACAAGCTCGTGACTGACGAAAAACCCAGGGTGATGATCTATACCGATGGTGGCGCTGACCCCAATCCCGGTGATGGCGGTTGGGGAGTGGTGTTAATCCACGAAGCGACCGGCCACGTCAAAAAGCTTTCCGGGTACGTGCCGCAGACGACCAACAACCGCATGGAGCTGACCGCTGCGATTGAGGGCCTCGCGGCCTTGAAGCAGCCCTGTAATGTGCATCTGTGTACCGATTCTGAGTACGTAAAGCTTGGAATCACCGAGCGCATTGGCAAATGGCAGGCGAAGGGATTTCACCGCGTCAAGAACGCCGATTTGTGGAAGTGGCTCGTCGAGTTGAGCTTGATTCACGACATCACCTGGGAGTGGGTCAGGGGGCACGCCGGGAACCGCTACAACGAGCTTGCCGACCAACTGGCGACGCAGGCGATCCGCAGCCATTCAGCCGGGGCACCGGATTCGAGTCCGTCGGCTGAGACCGAGGTGTTTACGGTCGTTTCCGCCCGTGACAGGCAGGGCTTCTGGGCCGCCTCGATCCGTTTCGATGGCGGCGAGCAGTTGATTACCGGCCATGAATACGAGGTTACGGCCAATCAGCTCGATATCATGGCCGTTATTGAGGCATTGAAGCAGCTTCCCGAAGGCACATCGGTCAGCATCTACAGTATGTCTGACTACCTGCGTAATGGCGCGTCTCGCTGGATTCATGGCTGGAAACAACGCGGTTGGCAGACGAAAAGCGGAGAGCCTGTCAAGAACCGCGAATTATGGCAGCAGCTAGACGAATTGATGAGCCTGCGCGAGGTCACCTGGCCGCCGGTGAAAGATGACCCGACTTTTGAATTTGCCTTCGAAGAGCTGGGCCGCCGCGCCCAGGAAGCCTTCACCGACCTGCTCGAACAGGACAGCCACCCGGAAATCTAGTGCTTCGTTAACCCGAATTCTCAGCACTTTACCTGGTGGATCATAAACCTCGATTCCCTCTTGCAGCCTCGACCGAAGATCGCCAATTGTAGCCCGGTGCTTCAGCGCCGGGAAAGAAAACCCGAAATCTGACGGAGGCAAGCTGTTAATTCGTGAAATTCGCGGATAAATTTTCCGGTTCATTAGCAGAACTGATCACAGTATGCTGTTGTGCCCGCAGGTCGTTTTAGCGGCGCGAAGCTGTATTACGGCTGGGAGTTTCCCTCGCCCTTTTTTATGATCGCCGCTTTCAACTGCCCGCAGCCCGCTTTCACGTCGATCCCGCGCCTGACCCGCACTGTCACCGGGATGCCATACGAGTCGAGGATCGCGGTGAATGCCGCCACCCGATCATTGTTTGATGGATTTCCATCATAACTGTCGGTTGGGTTCAACGGGATGACGTTGACATGGCACAGCAACCCGCGCAGCAGCTTTCCGAGCTTGTGCGCCTGCTCGGGTGTGTCGTTCTGATGGTCGATCAATGTCCACTCGAACGTCACCCGCCGCCCGGTCTGATCGATATAGTCACTCACGGCTTCGAGCAGGTCGTTCAACGGGTAGCGTTTGTTGATCGGGATCAGCGCCGAGCGTTCGTCGTCGCTTGCTGCGTGCAGGCTGATCGCCAGCCGCACCTGCAAACCTTCGTCGGCAAACTGCCGGATGCCCGGCACCAGCCCGACCGTGCTGACCGTGATATGCCGCTGCCCGATGTTCAGCCCGTCCTGGTCAATAAACCGGCGGACAGAGGCCATCGTGTTGTCATAATTGTGGAATGGTTCGCCCATCCCCATCAGCACAATGTTGCTGAGTCGTTCGCCCTGATCTTCCAGCATCCGGGCGATGATCAACGCCTGCTCGACGATCTCTCCGGGTGATAGATGCCGGGAGAATCCCATCTGCCCGGTCGCGCAGAAGACGCAGCCAATTGCGCACCCCGCCTGCGTCGAGATGCAGGCTGTCCGCCGCACCCCCTCATAACGCATCAATACCGCTTCGACGATCTGCCCGTCCGGCAGCCTCAGCGCGAATTTCTTCGTTTCGCCGTCGGTCGAGTGAATCGTGTCGACGATCTCCAGCATGCCGAGGCGTATTTCGCCATTCAGCCGCTCGATCAGGTCGGCGGGTAGCTGGCTCATCCTGTCGTATTCATCGACCTTATGCTGGTACAGCCACTGCCAGATTTGGTCGGCCCGGTAGCGGGCAAACCCCCACGCTTCGATCAGCGTGGTCAGTTCGGCGTGTGTAAGATCGTAGATATTGATCCGCCGGTTCGCCGGGTTATTCACTATGGTTCAATTCGTCGGCCAGCTCTGCGATGCTGTCGAAGATGAGATCGGGTTGAAACTCGCTTTCTTCGATCTGCCTGACGGTGGCAACGCCGGAAAGCACCACGATGGTCCCGATCCCCGCCCGCCTGCCTCCCAGGATGTCGGTTTCGAGCCGGTCGCCCAGCATCGCGGTGGTCGATTTCTCGGCGTTGAAGTGCCTCATCGCCGCCTCGAAGATCGTTGCCTCCGGTTTCCCGATGATCTTCGGCTCCCGGTCGGATGCCGCCGTGATCGCTGCCAGGATGGTGCCCGCGCCTGGATACAGCCCTTCCGGTGTTGGGAAGGTGCGATCCGGGTTCGTCCCGATGAACGGTGCGCCCCTGCGGATCAGCCTTGCGGCGACGCTCAACTTGTCGTAAGTCACTTTCCGGTCGATGCTCCCGATCACCGCCGCGACGTTGTTTGCCGGTTCTTCTTCGCCGGTCAGCACTTTGAATCCCGCAGCAGCGAGTGTTTCCAGCAAGCCCTCTTCCCCGATGACGTATAATGCATCGCCGGGTTCGATGGTCTCGCTTAAATACGCTGCCGTGACCGATGCGCTGGAAAAGACCTGCTCTTCCAGTGTCTCAATGCCGAACGCCGTCAGCTTCGCGGCGTGCTTGTCGAGGGTGCGTGTCGCGTTGTTGGTGAGCAGCCCCCAGTTGATTTCGCGGTCGTTCAACACATCGAAGAAGCGGGCAAGTCCGGGGATTGGCTCCTGCCCTCGCCAGAGCACCCCATCCCCGTCGATCAGTAGTGTTTTGAGTGTTTTTAAGTTCATGCGGCAGATTATACCATGTTCGAATGGTCGCCGTCCGCCGGGGAGCAATCCGGTGTCTTGTTTGTTTGGCCTGCTTTCTTTTGGCCCGGTGCTTTTGCCTGTTCAGAGGAAAACCCCTTGTGTCGAACTAACCGTTTTAGCCCGGTGCCTATGACGTTTAACAAAATAACCCGGATTTTCAGAAGCCGCACACTCCAAAAAACTTGCCGCCCTCCTTTGCTAAGGGGGGCAGCTTCTCGCTTATGGACCTTAACAATTTGGCTCAACTACAGAAAGAGTGTAAATCAGGGTAAACTCAGTAAATCACAGAATTGCAGTCCCGGCGATGAGTGGAGAGAACAGATCAGAACCAACAATCAACTGGATGCGGTTGGCCCGGCTATCGGCTGCCGCCGCCGCTTCGATTCCGGTGATGCTTGTTCTCATCGCTGCCGGGCTGGGGTGGATATATACGCATGCCGTTCTGCATCCCGGCTGCCAGGGCGATTTCGCCAGCCTGGACGAGTACGGGTATCCATCGGAGGAAGTATCGTTCGAGTCTCGAAATGGGCCAACGCTGCGGGGATGGTTCTCAAAGGGGAGCGATCACCCGGAGATCGCGATCATCGTGATGCCGGGGCACGCCGGAAAT
>DAOUES010000439.1:0-4021 GCA_034430335.1 Anaerolineae bacterium
TGCCGGTATCGACCAACCGGCTGCTGGAAGATGTCTGGGAGTATCCAAGCGGGGTCGGCGACCCGCAGTTGGTGCGGGTGCATATCAACAACCTGCGCAGCAAGCTGTCAGGCGGTGACGAAGCAAAGCCGATCATCCGAAATTTTCACGGCAAGGGATACATGGTCGACAATTAGATTTTTTTAGCCCTCACCCTAAGTCCCTCTCCCTCAGGGCGAGGGACCTGATCCGCCTGTTCACCCTTCTCCATGAAAAGTGTCGCCTTCGGCGACCGGCAGCCGGTTTTCCGGCTGCCGGGGCGACCGCAAGGGTCGCCCCTACGATACCAGATCAATCAGCCAAGTTTTATATCCTGCCAAAAAGTGTCGTGTCCCCAGCCTTTCAGGGGGCAGATGGGGGCGATCAAGAGGCGCTCGATTTTGTGCGTGAAGGTCGCCCCCCTCTGACCCTACGGGCCATCTCCCCCCGCTGGGGGGCGATCAAGAGGCGCTCGATTTTGTGCGTGAAGGTCGCCCCCCTCTGACCCTACGGGCCATCTCCCCCACAGGGGGCGATCAAGAGACGCTCGATTTTGCGCGTGAAGAATCACCCCCTCTGGCCGACTGCGTCGCCCATCTCCCCCGACCCCCACCCCCTTCGTCCGACGTTCCGTCGGCCACTTCCCCCTTTCAGGGGGCAGATAAGGGGGCGATCAAGGGATGGAAGCGCAGGGCCAATCGAGCCGCCTGTTATGGTTTCGTAACCAAGAATTAATGGTTATTTATACTTTTGCCCCATTATCTATGGTATCTATCAAGCACGACTTATTCATTCCTGGATTTATGCAGCGAATAGCCAGCACCATATATCAAAAGGCACGGAAGTTCATATGGCTAACAATCGCAAGTGGAATCTACAGCCAATCATGTCGAACGACCAGGCCATACACACATGGAAATCGTTCCCGGTTGAGACACCATGTTATCAATCCAGGCAACAAGCAACGACGGCAAAGTCAATGAGGCGAATTACTCAGAACTACCTCATGCTGGCAAAACTGGAACACTCCGACTTCAAACTGAATCTCGCATTCACCGATCCCATCCGCGACATCATCTCACCGGTCTGGGCGCAGTTCGTAGACAGTTTCAACGAGCGCAACCAGATCTGCCGGATCAGGAGCGACGGTTCTCAAAGGCTGATATGGGCAGACGAAGAACTGCTCAAATTCGTCATCGAGAACCTGCTCGACAATGTCACCAAGTACGGCGAAGCCGAAGGGAAACTCGTGATCAGCGTCAGCGAACGCGGGCCGGTCGACGAGTTCAGCGTGTGGAACAGCGGGCCGGGGATCGATACCGGCGACCTGGAACGCATATTCGAACGCTTTACGCGCGGGAGAAACCTCTCGCCGAAAGACGGTGCAGGAATAGGGCTGTACCTTTCGCGTAAGATCATCGAAGCGCATGGGGGACATATCTGGGCCGAATCAAAGCCCGGATCATGGGCCAACATCGTCTTCACAATCCCGAAACGCGGGGCTACCGACTGAACCGGCATTCAACACAAAAATACGAACTCGAAGGGGTTTACCGGGCGAAATTATGACCGAGATTCTAGTCGTAGAAGACAGCCCAACCATTGTCAGCACAGTCGAGCAGTTCTTACAGACGCAGGGGTACGGGGTACACGTCGCCCGTGACGGCCTCTCGGCGCTGGCTGCCGTGCGCGCGTTATCGCCGAAACTGGTGCTGCTGGACATCATGCTCCCCAAAGTCGACGGCTTCGAAGTGTGTACTGTCATCAGGAACAATCCCTGCTACGACGGGATGCCGATTATCATGATGTCGGCGCTGACCAACCCGGAGGACGTGGAACGCGCCTACACCGTCGGGGCAGACGATTACATCAAAAAGCCGTTTACCGAAACCGACCTGATCAACGTCGTCAAGCAGCACTTCATAAACGGGCGAAAAGTTGAGACCGTTTGATCGGCGGGTGTAAGGCAACCATGCAGAACGACCACGTGCAGAAAACAGTCCTCGAAAACGGTGTTCGCGTCTTGAGCGAGCGGATGGACGACGCACGCTCGGCGGGGATTCGTCCGGCGCGTCGCAGACTGAGGAAGCCCCGTTTTTTATGATTGCACAGGTAGTTGGTGGACGATCCAGGGAAACCGCCGCGTGGCCGATCCTGCCCGGCTCGATCATCGTCGAGCCACCTCCCCAGGTGCCGGTCACATCTCCTCCCAAACATATCGACCCGGCCTTCATCCGGGCAACCATCCAGCACAATACCAACACCTTGATTCTTCTGAATCTCGATCCGCTCTTTCCACAAGAGAAACCATTGTAAGCAAGCGGCGGTTTTCCCTGTTTTCGTTAAAGGAGCGGAGGTTCAGCCTCCGCTCCTTTCTTTACATAACACCATCTTCAGTATTCGGTTCAGTTCTGGTTAATGAAGTCAGTCTATCGAGAGGAAATCGCCTTAGTCATCGACAGTCCCCCAGGTCGAGGGCGTTTAGCTCGGCAATGGCGATCTGCGCTTCGGATTGAATCCGGGCGACAAGATCGGCGGCACCCTCAAGCAGCCCCTGCCTGCCGAGCATTTCAAGCTCATGGCAGAGCACGACCAGGTCGGTGGCACCTACAGTGGCACTTGACCCCTTCAAACCGTGGGCAGTCCGCCAGAGCGCACTGGAATCCTGCGCCTGGAGTGCATCTTGCAGATCGGAAAGACGCTGGTGGGCTTCTTCTTCATAAATCTTGATTAAGTTGGCGACAATTTCAGCACCAGTAGGCCCCATATCTCGTATCAACCGATTGAGTGTTGTTGGGTCAACCATCGATTCTCCACCTATGATCCGGGCACCGGGGCGCAGCCGCCATAAAAAAGATACTAGAAAAGCGCCTCGATTTTCTCTTGCAGCATACGCATGTCGAGGGGCTTGGCGATCACATCGTCGCAGCCCGAAGCGTAAGCCTTTTCGACTTCCTCGAGCAGGGAATAGCCGGTGGCGGCGATGATCGGGATGTGCTGCGTGGCGGGGTCGGCGCGCAGCGCCTGGGCGACTTCGTAGCCGCTGATCCCCGGCAGGCTGATATCGAGCAGGAACAGGTCGGGAAGCTGGTTGGCAACCCAGTCCAGGGCATCCTCACCACTGGCGACAGCATGGGCTTCGTAACCCAGACGCTGCAACATCGTCACGGCCAGTTTAGAATTTACAAGGCTATCTTCAATAACAAGAATGAACATTTGACTATCCAACTGCCTTTCTCATTACTGTTGTTCAGAGGTGATGTTCACACTGCCCGCGGGGGGATTCTTCACCCCTGTCCCCCACGCTGCAAAATTTCCCCGACGAGCTTCTTCAATTCAACCATCTCAAAGGGCTTGCATATATAGCCGTCGGCATCGACCTCGGAACCCTCCTGCATACCGGTGAAGTCTACAATGCTGGTGAGGATCACAATGGGAATCGACCGGGTGTTCTCTACCGCGCGCAGGCGGCGGCAAACCTCGTAGCCGTCCATCTCCGGCATCATCACATCCAGCAGGATCAGGTCGGGATCGTATTCTTCAGCCGCCTTCAACCCCGCCGGGCCATCGTCGGCGGTGACCACGTCGTACCCATCCGCCATAAACTGGTATTTCACCAGCTTGGTGATCGTCGTACTGTCGTCGATTATGAGGATTCGCGCCGCCACGTCACTGCTCCTGAATGCTCAAAAACAATCCATCACCGAATCGGTTGGTTTCATTGTATGCAAGTTTTCGATTTTTACATAACGGCCTGGAATGAAGTCAGGGCTTTATCATTCTCCACAATCCGAGCGTATTCCCGGGGCTAAAGCCGCCGGGCTGCAATTGAGGGTCGCCTATGGCGACCTTCGGGCGCAGCGGCGCTGCGCCCCTACGCCACCGAGTCGATAGAAGAATCATCCGATTTTCAAAAGTGTCGTGTTCCCAGCTTTGCGAAGGGGAACGGTAAACTTCTCCGGGTGGGCGACCGCAAGGGCCGCCGCAGGATGCGGAATAACGG
>DAOUES010000440.1:0-5528 GCA_034430335.1 Anaerolineae bacterium
GAACCCACAATCGAACCCACCGAGGAACCGACAGTTGAGCCAACCATCGAACCCACCGTCGAACCCATAATCGAACCTATAATCGAACCGACCGTCGAACCCACCGCCGCAAATCCCTGGGTGGGTATCAGTTTCCCAGTCAACGCGGGGACGGTGGCAAGCCCGGTCTCCGTTCGAGGGTCATATGCCAACCTGCCAACCGGCTACACAATCTGGGTTGCGGTCATGCCGCACGACAGTGGGCTTTATTATTTCCAGCACGGGCCTGCTGCGGCGTCTGGAGGGACATGGAGCAACTCCGCCTACCTCGGCAGCGAGTCAGGTGTTGACAGGGGAAAGCAGTTCGACATTCTTGTCGTTACGGCCAACCCGGACGCAGGCGTTTATATCAGCGGCCTCCTCGAACAGTGGAAACAATCCGGGAACTATCCGGGCCTCGATAGTATTCCAGCCGGAATGACCGTATATCACCGGGTGACTGTTACCCTTCAATAGACACCCTTACCCCCGGGAGGCAGGCGTTTTGACCTGCCTCTTTTTGATTCCGCCGTCCGACCGCCGGTTTACCCACACACGGTGGGGAGATCGCGGAAACACCCCCATCAGAGATGGGTATTTATTTGATCGACATGGCTCATAATTGAAGTAGGGATGCTGCTGGTTGGCAACGACCGAGTTTTTAAAGGAGAAACGTTCGATCAGGCCCATGTGCGGGCCGCCTCCGGTAAAGGAGGCAGGGATGTATAAGTTTATGGCTTGGCTGATAGATTTGATCATGAAAGCGATTGACCGGCTGATCAAGGCCGCCTTCGTCATCACTGCCTCAACTGCCTTCTTTGTGATTTCGCTGACCAGCCTGGTGCTGCTGCTGTTCGTCTGCCTGGCCGTCATCTATGCCATCAACTGCCTGTGACAGGACAATCAATCGCTCAAATCGGAATGCCGATGTTCAATAGACCGGCGTGTAAGCCAGGCTGAACATCAGCAGGACGAACAACCCGACCAGGAGGATCACCAGCCCGGTGGTGAGCAGCGCGGGCATCGTGCGGGACAGCTTCTCGACGGTCGAAGGCGATGGCGGCACGTGAACCTTCGTCCGCAGGCCGGGCAATCCACCCACATCATCGGGGGGCGGCGTGTTGTGCACCGGCAGGACGGGATCGATATCCGGCGGCGGGGTTGGAAGAGCCTCTTCCGATGCATTCTTGTGTTCGATCAGCGCCTTGAGCGAATCGAGATAGCCGGGCTGTGACAGCCCGGCGGCCTGGGCGAGCGCCTGGGCAAACGCCATCGCGGTCGGCGGGCGGGCGGAAGAAACGGCGTGTAGCGCCTGCTGGACGACGACGCCAACGCCGGGTGGCAGTTCAGGACGCCAGACACGAACGTCGAGTGGATTCAACCAGCCGCGTTCACTCATCGACATCTGGGTATCGTCGTTTTCGTTCGGGCGGCGTCCGGTGAGCATCTCGAAGACGAGCACCCCCAGGCTGAAGATATCGCTGGATGGGCCAGCGCCGCCGCCGAGGGCAACTTCGGGGGCCATGTAAGCCCCGGTGCCGACCGGCTTCGCCGCCGAACGCCCGGCATTTTGCATGAACAGCGCGATCCCAAAATCGGCGAGATAGGCGTTGCCCTGCATATCGAACAGCACGTTGTCGGGCTTGATGTCGCGGTGGATCACCCCGGCCTGGTGCGCATAGTCGAGGGCCGAGGACATCTGGGCAGTCACCCGGACGACTTCTTTCAGCGGGATGCCGCCCGGCCTGGTTGCAATGCGCCGGGTGAGCGTGCCGCCGGGCAGGTAGGCCATCACGAGATAGGGCCGCCCATCGTCGACGCCGGAATCGTAGATCGGGAGGATGTGGGGATGCTGCAAGCGGGCATTGGCCCGCGCTTCGATCTCGAAACGCTGCAAAAAAGCCGGGTGACCGGCAAACGGGGAGGTGATCACCTTGATCACCACGTCGCGTTCGACGCTGGGCTGGTAGGCATGGTAGACGCAGCCCATCCCCCCCTGGCCGATCACCTCGTGCAGAATATACGGGCCGATTGTGTGGTTATCCTCGGTGCGGCTCACCGGGTTCTCCGGTCGGTAAAATGCGAACAGCGATAATTCGTTATAGCATACTTCGAGGTTTTGCCGCAATCAGGGGATGGTACAGAAAGATAAAAGATGAAAGTGGGAAGATAAAAGTCTTAGCCCGGCGACGAAATCCCAAACCGCAAAGGTCGCAGAGAACGCAAAGGAAGTACAAAAGACTCAGGTGCCAGGATGAAAGATAATAGTCTTGGCCCGGTGCTTCAGCGCCGGGTAACGTTACCGGGTTCGCAACTTTTCGCACCGATTATGCGTATAGACTGGTGTAGATTGTTGGTTTACCGGTATCGTTTAACGCTATAGAAGAACGTCGGAGGATAGTAATGGAAGAAAAGAGACTGCACCGCTCCGGCACCGATCAGATGATCGCGGGTGTTTGCGGTGGGTTGGCCGAATACTTCGGTATCGACCCGACCATCGTGCGCCTGGCTTTTGTTCTCTTCGAAGTGCTGACGGCGGGCGCGGGCGGGATCATTGCCTATATCATTTTATGGGCGATCATGCCCGAAGAATAGGCAGCAGCCTGCGAACCAGGAGAGGGTTTGCACCGGTGCAGGCCCTCTTTATGGTTGGTGTTTGTTCCGTAACCACACTGTAATTTTGGGGTTTGCGGTATCATAAGAACCCTGTAAACTGTAGTCACCGTTTCCAGACCTATTGATGGAGGAGTGAAATAAAATGGAAGAAAAGAAACTCACACGATCAACAACCGACAAGTGGGTAGCCGGAGTATGCGGCGGTATGGCGCAGTACTTCGACATGGACCCGATCCTCGTCCGGATCATCTTCATTCTGCTTGGCTTCTGGGGGCCTGGCCTGCTGGTTTACATCGTCATGTGGCTGGTTGTGCCTGAGGACACCGAAGGCGCAGAGGCTCCGGCAGCGGACGAACCTGCCGACGAATAGGCGGCTGCATCAGGAAAAAATATCCCCTCGCAAAGCTGTTAGAACAGTAATGCCCTGCGCAGTTCGCAGGGCATTATGCTTTTTTCACTGTTCTTCCCGGCGACAGGCCGCTCCGCAGCTTGCAGAGGATCAGCCCTCGAACTTTGCCTTGATCTCTTCGGCCTTCTTCTTATCTTCTTCGCTGGCCCCTTCTGAATCGAGGACGGAGAGCGCCTGGATGTAGTCGTCCATCGAGACTTCGTCTCCGCTCTTCTTGTCTTCTTCTTTGCCTTCGAGGGCTTTCTTCATCTTGATTGCAGACGCGACCTGCTTCTTTTCCTCGTCGGAAAGCGGGCCGTGTTCGGCGATGATCTCCTTCGCCTTGTCATCGTCGATCTTGCCCTCTTTCTGGACGATCTCCATGATCGCGTCAAAACTCTTACCCATATTCACCGTCCTCTCGCACGTCAGCGGGATTGTCGAGACATCTTTATTCTACTGTTTGTTAGCTATAACACAACCTCACCGGCGGCGGTTCACAATGTCAATCTGTCCAGGTATTATCTCGACAGGTTCGCTTTTGTACCTATCCGAAATGAACGAAGTGAATTTACGGATAGGTTATTGGGTCAGCCCTCGACGACGATCTGGTAATCTCCCGGAGCAATGAGATCGACGCGGACGGTGTAGAGACCCGTAACCGGGAGCTTGGTGATGATCGAGACGTCTTTCTTGCCCGCATCCAGGTCGATATCGTCCATCTCGATCAATACCGCGCCGTCGGGATCGATCAGCCGGGCGCGGGGATCGGCACCGTTCAGGCCGGTCACGTTGACCGTCACCCTCTGCCCCCCCTGCCCCTCGAACAGCCAGTTGTGGGCTTCGCTGCCGCTGGCAATCGTCGCCTGCTGCTGCATGTTCAGGGGGATAAGCTGTAAGAGGGTGGTCTGCATCGAATCGCCGCCGGTATAATGCGGCAGCCCGCCTTCCTGCGCCCCGGCAGTGGCGACTGCGTTAGCGTCGATTGTCGCCTGCACGTCCCCAATATCCGGCAGTTCGCCCCCCAGCGCGTCGGCGGTGCCGACAATCGCGGTCAGTGTGGCATTCAACTCCGGCCCGGATTCGGTCACCTGCCCGATGATGAGCGTGGCCTGTGCCTGGAGCGTGGGAGCCAGTTCGGTGAGTTCGGCTCCGGCAGCCTCCAGGGTTTGCTGGACACCGGACAGCTCTTCGCCGATCCCCGATGTGATCCCGCAGGCCAGCGCCAGCGCCGCCAACCCGATCAGAATGAATAAGGCATGCCTGGTTCTCATCGACGCTCCTCCTCCAAATGACACATCCATCCACCGGCATTGTAGCGCGGTACCGGCATACCTGTAAAGTCGGGGTGAGCTGCGGTATCATACCGGTACGGCAAAAACGAAGGGATCGATCATGTCCGAAGCGCCAGACCTCGACGACATTTTACAATCACTGGAAGCAAACACCCCTTACGCACGCGGCGCGCTCGACGTGCTGCGCCTGTTGGGGCTGGTGCGGCCTGCCGGTGGAAAATTCGAACCGGCGGACGAGGTCGCCGGGATGCTGATCGACAGCCTGCGGGCGCATCTTGCCGACGGGGTGGCGGTGGGCATCGACTGGGGCGACCTGGACGCGGAGGGCTTTCGTGGGGTCGACCTGCTGCGGGCCATCGAAGCGGCGCGCGTCGAACGGGTCGATGAGCCGACGCCGGGGCGGATCGTTCAGGTGACGCAGGGGATCATCAAGGCGAGGCGCGGGGATCGGGATGTCTACCTGATGCAGTTCGACGCGCACGCGGGGCGCTACCAGCCGGTTGGCGGGAAGAAAGACCCCGGCGACGCGGACACAGCCGAAGCGCTGCGCCGCGAGATGATGGAAGAACTGGGCCTCGATTCGCTGCCGGGGCCAGATCGATGCACGCTGACGCTCGTCAAAGCAGGCTGGCGAACCACCACGATCAGTGCGACGTATGGGATTGTCACCGCCTACGCGATGGACTTCTATCATGTCGACGATCTCAGGTTCGATATTCCCATCGACGCCGATACGCACTGGATCAGCCGCGAGGAGATCGCCGCAGAGCGGACCGCCGATGGCCGCCCGATATCGACGGTGTACCAGGAGGCGCTGGGGCTGGAGGCGCTGGACGCGCTGTAGCCGGGAGTCGTCGTCAGGGACGGTTTCAAGTTGAAGGATGCGCCCGATGCCTGGGGCTAAAAGGTCTGTCCGTAGTTAGAGGCGAGGCAGGTCGCTCTCGATTTTGTGCGTGATGGAGCACCCCCTCTGCCGCTGCGCGCCATCTCCCCCACAGGGGGCGATCAAGGCTGGCTCTGTCCCGACTTCACGCCTGCCCGACGTTCCTGTATAATGATCTTTACACAATCGCTGATCTCAACCTCTCCACCGGCAGGTGATCTATGTGGATTCTAATCGGTGTGATACTCATACTGGCCCTGTGGATCGGGCTGCACATCGCGTTCCGCGACCAGCCGATCATCGGCCCCTACCTGGTCGCCCACCGGGG
>DAOUES010000441.1:0-10402 GCA_034430335.1 Anaerolineae bacterium
CGGGGTCTCTTGATTCTATTGAACCTGCGAAGATTACTTCTCGTAAGGCACGCCGTCGGCAGCGGGCGGGATGGCCCGTCCGATCAGCCCGGCCAGCACGATCATCGTCGTGAGGTAAGGCAAAATCTGGAGGAACTGCGGCGGCACCGGCACATCCAGAATCTGGAAGCGGGTGCCCAGCGCATCGGCAAAGCCAAAGAGCAGCCCGCCAAAGAAGGAGCCGAATGGTCTCCACTTGCCGAAGATCATCGCGGCGAGCGCAATGAACCCGCGCCCGCTGGTCATCGAATCGTCGAAGCCGCCGACCGTTTCGAGCGAGAACCACGCCCCGCCCAAACCGGCGATCAGGCCGCTGATCAGGACGGCGATATAGCGCGTGCGGAACACGTTGATGCCGACCGTGTCGGCGGCGTGTGGGTGTTCGCCGACCGCCCGGATGCGCAGCCCCCACGATGTGTGGAAGATGACGTAATAGGTGACGATCAACAGGATGAACATCGAGTAGAAGATCGGCTTGTTGTTGAACAGCACCGGGCCGATCAGCGGGATTTTCGAAAGGCCGGGAATGGCGATGCTGGGCAGGGTCACACGCCCGGCGTCGGATGATAGCAGCCACTGGCGGCGCACGAAGCTGGTCAGACCAACCGCCAGGATGTTGATCACCGTCCCGCTGACGATCTGGTCGGTTTTGAACGTGATCGACATCCAGGCGTGGAGCATTGCCATCACGCCGCCGGTAATGATCGAGACGATCACCGAAATGAACAACGCCGAGTTGCTTGGCATCATATCGCCCAGGAAGAAATAAGTGGTGAAGCCGAAACAGGCCCCGGACAGCATCATTCCTTCGATGGCGATGTTGACGACGCCGGAGCGCTCCGACCAGAGGCCGGAGATCGCGCCGATCACGACCGGGGTTGCCAGGCGCAGGCTCTCGGCCAGCATCGTCAGGACGTTGGTCTGCTTGCCCACACCGGCGACGATCAGCACGGTGGGGAGAAGCAGGACGCCGCTGACGATCTGCCAGGTGCCGCCTACCACGTTTTCATTCTGGCGTTTGGTGTAAGCAATCGCCCCGATGCTGGCGGTGAAGGCCAGCAGGCCGATCACCCACCACACTGTGGGCGGAACTGCCCTGGTGCCGCGTTCCAGGATTTCGATCATCGCCGACAGCACCGAAATGACCAGTGGGGTCAGCAGAAGCAGCGCCCCGGCGATCAGCCCCAACTGGAGCCATTCATTCAGCTTTTCGGGAAGGCTGAGTGCCAGCAGTCCACCGGCGAAGAATGAAAGCCCGACGAAGATCAGCCAGCCGCGCGTCTGTACCGTGCTGGCTGGAGCCTCTTCGCGGACATCACCATAGCGTATTGTCGACTGTGCCTCAGGTGCGAAGATAGTGATGCGTTCAAGCTCTTCCTCAAGGTCGCCCTGGGTGCGGGCCAGGGTTTGATACTCGATTGTGTCAAGCCCGTACAGGCGGCTGATACCCGCGAGTAGACGTTCGCTGCGCCGCTCGGTGAAGCCGAGTTCTTCGGCAGTGATGGCAACTACACCGGCGGGGTCGATGGTATCGTTTTCGCCGACCTGGGCGAGCACCGCCTGTATCCCCCGCAGGCGCAGTTCGGTATCAACTCGGTGGCTGTAAGTGCGCAGTGGAACGGTCATGATCAGCAGGCTGACCAGGATAAAGAACAGGCCAAACACTTTGATCCGGCTGGCCCCGTCGAGGATGAACCAGCCGACGAAGATCAGAAACATAGCCACGATCAGCGCATAGCTGAGATTTGCCAGGATGTGGTGGTTGTTCCCGGAGCGGAGCGGCTCGATCACTGCGATGGCGTCACATATCAGGAGAATAGCACAGGCGGCGATGACTCTCTGGAGCAGGTTGAGTTTAAGATCACGCATGGCTAACCTCCCCACCCACGAAGCAGAACCAGCTTCTCTTCACGCTCGGCTTTGATGTGCCACAGGAAGCGTACGATCTGGTCGGCGGCGATGAACATGATGATGAATGCCTGGATGATTTTTACCAGGTCGATGGAAATGTCGGCCCGGACCTGCATCAGACCGGCACCGCCCAGCAGTCCACCCCAGAGTAGAGCAGCCGGGATCATAGCGAAGGGATCGTTTTTAGCCAGGAGCGCCACCGCGATGGCGTCGAAACCGACCCCGGCAAAGAAGCCCGGCGGAAGATTATGCTGCACCCCCAGCACCTCGCCTGCCCCGGCTAAACCGGCCAGAGCGCCGCTGAGGGCCATCGCCAGGACGAAATTGCGTGAGATGCTCATCCCCGCGTAGCGGGCGGCATCGGGATTGGTGCCAACCGTGCGAATTTCGAAGCCCAGCGTGGTCTTGTTCAGGAACCACCACACAAATACCGAGGCGGCCAGCGCGATCAGCAGCCCCAGGTGGAGCTTGCTGCCGAAAAATACGGGTAGCTCGGCGGAAGCGCTGATAAAGGGCGTCCGGGGCGTAGATGCTTCGATGTCGAGCAGGATCACCGGGTCGCGGCTCTTGATCAGGTAGTCGGCCATCCGGATGGCGATGTAGTTCATCATCATCGTATTGATGACTTCATGTGCCCCGGTCTTGGCTTTCAGCAGGCCGGGAATCGCTCCCCAGATCGCCCCGCCGATGACACCGGCCACCAGCGCCAGGGGAATATGGATGAATCCCGGTAGGCCCGAAAAGATGGGGGCGAAACCGACCCACACGGAGAGCAGCGCCCCGGCATACAACTGGCCTTCCGCGCCGATGTTGAACAAACCGCAGCGAAAACCAAGTCCCACCGCTAACCCGGCTAACAGGTAAGGGACAGAACGAATGATGGTGTTGACCAGGTTGCGTGGAATAAAGCGAACGGCAGAACCGCCGCCAAAAGCGACGCCGGTCGCTCCTTCAAAGAGCGCCAGGTAAGCTTTACCGGCGGTCGCCAGGCCGGGCACCAGTTCGGCCAGTGCTCCGCCTAACCCGGCGGAAGCGAACCCCGCACGAAAGGCAGCCCAGTCAGTCCCGGCGATGATCATGAACAGGCCCCCTACCAGCATCGCCGTGATGATGGCGAGCAGGGGAATGATGGTGGGAGTCAGGCGCACCCACAGATTATAAAATTTGCCGGTAGTCGGTGTTTCCTGCGTGGTTTCAGGATTAGGTGCTGATTCCGCCATTAGTCGCATCCTCTACTTAGTGGTTCATACTCAGGGCGAGCGCCGGCCATCAACAAACCGAGGGTATGGCGGTCAGCCTGCTCGATGGGAAGAATATCGACAATGCGACCGTCGTACATTACCGCGATGCGATCCGAGAGCGACATGATCTCGTCCAACTCGGCGGAGACCAGCAGAACAGCCACACCATCATCGCGTTTATGAACAATCTGCTCGTGGATGAATTCAATCGAACCGACATCCAGCCCGCGTGTGGGCTGGGCGGCGACAAGCAGCTTGATCGGGCGGGAGAACTCGCGGGCGACGATCACTTTCTGCTGGTTGCCGCCTGACAGGGTCGAAGCCGGGATGAAAATGCTCGGCGTGCGGACATCGAACTCCTCGATTCGCTTCTCGGCGTTCTCCTGCATGGCCTGTTCGTCGATGATGATCCCCCTGGCGAACGGCGGCAGGTAATAGGTGTTGATGGCGAGATTGTCGACGAGCGAGAACGGGCCGACCAGTCCCTCGCGGTTGCGGTCTTCGGGGATATGAGCCACGCCTAATTCGGTAATCGTGCGCGGCGGGCGGTTGGTGGTATCCACACCGTCGATCAATATCTGGCCGCTTTTCACTTCGCGCAGCCCGGTGATCGCGGCGACGAGTTCGGTCTGGCCGTTCCCCTGTACGCCTGCCACCCCCAGGATTTCGCCGACGTGGACTTCGAGGGAGAGATCGCGCACGGCTGGCAGATCGCGGTCGTCGAGCACGTTGAGATCGGTAATCTGGAGAACCGGGGCACCGGTCCTGGCCGGGGCTTTATCGACCTGGAGCATGACCTCCCGCCCGACCATCATCTCGGCGAGCGAACCCTCGGTCGACTCTGCCGGGGTGGTTGACCCGACAACCTTACCCAGGCGGAGCACCGTTATCCGGTCGCAGACATTCAACACCTCTTTGAGCTTGTGTGTGATGAAGATAATAGAAACACCCTGGCTTACCAGAGATCGCATGACTTCAAATAGACCCTCGGCTTCCTGGGGGGTCAGAACGGCGGTTGGTTCATCGAGAATGAGGATATTGGCCTTACGAAACAGGGCTTTGACAATTTCGACGCGCTGTTGTGCGCCAACCGGCAGGTCTTCGACACGGCAGCGCGGGTCGACTTCGAGGCCGTATTGGTTCGAAATCTTCATGATCTGGCGTTCGGCCTTGCGCCGGTTGAGGAATGGGCCGACGGTAATCTCATTGCCCAGCATGATATTCTCGGTGACGGTCAGCGGGTCGACAAGCTGGAAATGCTGGTGAACCATTCCGATGCCCAGGTCGATGGCATCGTTTGGATTGTCAATCGAAACCACTTCGCCGTTGATCAAAATATCACCTTCGTCCTGCCTGTACAGGCCGTAGATGATATTCATCAATGTACTTTTACCCGCGCCGTTTTCGCCCAACAGCCCGTGAATCTCCCCTTTTCGGAGCGTAAAATTGATTCGATCATTGGCCAGAACGCCGGGGAAACGCTTGGTGATGTCTCTAACTTCCAGGACCGGGACTGGTTCGACCATGGGGGTTCCCTTCAGGTATAGATGGTAAAAAGGGGATGCTGTTATGAGTGATAGGAAACAGCATCCCCAGGATTACAATGACAGGGTTAACTACTTGAGGAGTTCACCGGTGTTCGGGTCGACGCCGGTATCGATGCTGCCATCGGCCAGTCCTGCTGAAATTTCTGCAACTTTATCCAGCACCTCCTGAGGAACAGCAGCATCGTGCGGCGGAGCTGCTCCGACGCCGTCGTTGGCGGCTTCAAGGATGTAGAGGCCGCTGGCCCAGCCTGTGCCCTTGGCGAGGAACTCGACGTTGTTGTAAACACCGAGGTCGACGCGCTTCATGGCGCTGGTCATCAGGTACTCGGCACCGGGCGTCTCGCCGCTTCCGAAGGTGGTGTAGTACTCGTCCTGGTCGACACCAATGACCCAGACCCCTTCTTCAGCCGCACGTGTGATGCCGCCAGACCCGGTGGCTCCACCGGCACCGAAGATCACATCGGCACCTTCGCCGATGAACTGCTCGGCAGCGGAAGCGCCTCGGTCAGGGGCGACGAAATCGTCGATGTAAACGCCGAGCGTCTCGACATCAGGATTGATGTAGGCAACACCCTGCTCAAAACCATTACGGAACTTGACCACCGGCGGGATGTCGATGCCGTATACACCGGCGACAATGCCGCTCTCGGTCATCAGGGCCGCCATCGCGCCGACCATGAAGCCAGCCTGGTCTTCGCGGTACTGGATGCCCACCAGGTTGTCGGGGGCTTCCGCAAAGAACTGGTCAACGCCGATGAAGTAGGTGTCGGGGTTGGCTTCAGCAGCCGCCAGCGTTGCGTCGGCGATGAGGAAGCCAACGGTGATGACGGCATCGTAGCCTTCATCGACGCAGGTATTGATGTTGGTCTCGTAGTCGGTTTGAGCCTGGGTTTCGATGTAGGTTGATTCTAGGTCAAACTCTTCGACTGCCATCATCATACCATCGTAAGCGTACTGGTTGAAGGTGCCATCGTTGACCCGGCCAACGTCGGTGACGAGGCAGACGCTGTTGAAGCCTGCTTCTCCGCCCTTGCCCTGGGGGGCGCAGGCAGATAGAGCAAGAATCACAACGCTAAGAATCACTAAAGTTGTCCAAAAGGTTTTTTGCATTTTCTCCATTCTCCTTGAGATGCCGTTTAAAACATTCTGTTTTAACCAGGCTAATACTAGTAGGCTACCTGCATAGCAACTGGTAAAATTGGAATGCGGACCTCCTTCCATAGGGCACTACTGAAACTGGCATAGTGGGAAAAAATGGCAGGCTCTATCACTGCATCAGTCGGTCACAATGATGGTAGAGCTTCATGTTCAAGCTTTCACGATTCTAGCACTTCTCTGGGTTTACTACCACCCTCGTGAGGGCCGATCACACCATGTTCTTCCATGAGATCGATCAGGCGTGCAGCCCTGGTGTAACCGATTCGGAGATGCCGCTGCAGCAAAGAAATCGAAGCTTTGTCCATCGAGCGTACTAACTCGACGGCTTCGTCGAACATATCATCGCCGTCATCGTCGTCGTCGCTGTTTCCCGTCGAAGCCGATTGGAATGAAACCGTGCTGCTTACTGAGCTTCCCCCGGAAGAGGGCCTATCATCAAGCGTTTTCTGCCTTTTGAAAGACGGGTTTTTGGCCGCCTGATCGCGCCAGTATTTGACTATTCGATTGATTTCCTCGTCGGAGACAAAGACACCCTGCAAGCGAACCGGCATCGGCGTGTCGGGAGCCTGGAACAGCATATCGCCGCGTCCGAGGAGTTTCTCAGCGCCGGGCATGTCGAGGATCACCCGGGAGTCGACGCCTGTTGCGACGGCAAAGGCGATACGCGAGGGGAAGTTGGCTTTAATCAACCCGGTAACGACATCGACGCTGGGGCGCTGCGTGCTGATGATGATATGGATGCCGGTAGCACGCGCCATCTGGGCCAGGCGGGTGATCACCCGTTCGGTTTCGTCGGGAGCGAGCATCATCAGGTCGGCCAGCTCGTCGACGATCACGAGAATGTAGGGAAGCGGGTCGCCATCAATCTGGTCTTTGTTGATCCGCCCGTTGTAGTCGGTGATGTTGCGGGCACCAGCCATCGCGAATTTGCGGTAGCGGTCGTCCATTTCGCGCTGCACCCACTTCAGCACGCCGACGATCCGCTCCAGTTCGGTGACAACCGGCGACATCAGGTGCGGGATGCCGTTGTAATTGGTCAGCTCAACCCGCTTGGGGTCGACCATGATCATCTGCAAATCTTCGGGTGTGCAGGTCATCAACAGCGTGCAGATAATCCCGTTCACACACACCGATTTGCCGGAGCCGGTCGTCCCGGCGATCAGCAGGTGGGGCATCGCAGTCAGATCGGCGCAGATCGGTTCGCCGGAAACGTTCTGACCCAGCGCCAGTTTGAGCGGTGACCTGAGATCATTGAATACCGGTGTATCCATCACGTCACGCAGACCGACGATGCTCGGTTCGGCGTTGGGCACTTCGACGCCGACAAACCCTTTGCCGGGCACCGGCGCTTCGATACGGATCGTCGGCGCGGCCAGGGCCAGCGCCAGGTCGTCGGCGAGTGCGCTGATCTTGCCGACCTTGACCTTGATGCGTTTCCCGGCGCGTCCGTCGATATAATCCGGTTCGACGCCGAACTGGGTGATCACCGGGCCATGGTTGACCTCGACCACCCGGGCAGGAGCGCCGAAGCTGGACAGTGTCATCTCGATGATTTCTGCCCGCTGGCGTAGTTCTTCGTCGGTGATGCCTTTGCGTACCGCCCCTTTCAAAACGTCGACCCTGGGCAGTTTCCAATCCGGCTTACCGGGAGCTTTGCCGCCTGTATCTTCGACCTTTGGCGGGGCGGCGCTTTTACTCTTCACGGTCACGGGCGTTTCCGCCTCTGGTTTCTTGACCTCGGCCTGTTTCTCTTCGGGTTTTGCCACAGCCGCAGGCGGCGCGATTCTCGATGCCGGAGCGCCTGCACCGGGGATGGGCGAAGACGCTGGTTTTGCCACAGGCGGTGAGACCGGTGGTTGGCCTGGTCGGGCCGCCGGAGCGGTTCCCGGCGGTGCTGGCCGGTCTGCGCGGCGTGCCGACGATAATGACGATCCGGGGTTTTCCTTCTCGACCGGTTTGCCGTTATCGTCGACGAGCTTTTTGATGATTTCGTCGGTGGGCGGCATCATCTCGTCAAGTTCGATGGCGTCCTCCAGAGGATCGTCAGCATCGTCCAGGTCGTCAAACTCGAAACTGCGGGCGTTGATCTCCCTGCCTGATTTCGGCGGTGAGGAGGGCTTTGGAACAGGACGCGCTCCGCCCAGTGAGGACGGCGGCGGCGGGCCAAAGGTGCGGTCGCTGCCGGTGCGGGCGCTGCCGCTGCCGGGCGGCGCTGTTGGACGGGCCGGTGGCGGCGATACACGCCTATCACCCGGTTCTGAAGCATCCCGGCGTGCCAGGAGGCTCGACGAGCCAGCCGCCGGGTTCGCCGGTGCGTTCACCGCCGGTATCCTGGTTTCAGCCGAGGGTTTTCCTTCGGCTGTGGCTTCGTTTCCAGGGCGCGGTTGATCGCGCCCCACTGGGCCTCCGCCGGGTGGTTTGTCCACTCCTTTATCTGGCTCTGACTCGCTGTCATCCGAGGTGGCCTGTCCGGGTTTTGCCACCGCAGCCGCTGCCGAAGTGGCTGCGACTGTAGTGGCCGCCGCGCCGGGGGCACCCGGACGCGCGGGAGCCGTAGAACCGGGTGCGGCGGATTGGCCGGGAAGTCCGGGGCCGGGAGTGGTTCGAGCAGGTGCGCCAGGCCGGGACGGTGATGGCATATCGGGCCGTGCCGGTGGCGGTCCGGACGGACGCGGCGTCGAAGCAGGTCTTTCGGCGGAACCGGGTGATTTTGCCCCCGCTTCCGGAACCGGTCTCTTTTCCGGCGTGGTCGTCTGCGGCGCTGCTGAAGGCGGTCGGGAAGGGCTGCCTGCCGGTCCTCTGCCGGTCACAATCGACGGGCGACCGGGCAGGGGTTCGGATGGTTTTTTGTCTTCTTTCTTATCGGCACCTTCCGGTGTCTTCTCTTCCTTCTTCCCTCCCTCTATTGGAACCAGTTTCCCGTCTTCTGTGCGTCGATAAGCGGTAGCTTTTTCTTTCGCTTCACTGCGCCGCTCACGCATTTTCTCGACGTAGGCGCGGACGGCCTCCATCACATCCTTGAGTGACTTGCGGGTTGCCATCAAGCTGCCCCCGAAAATCGCTGCGAGGGCGATCACAAAAGCGCCCATTGAGCCAATATAATCCTGGAGCAAAAGCTGAATGTAAGCGCCGATATAACCACCGCCATGACCACACCGTGCGAGGTCCAGAGTGTCCCAGGTCCCCTGCTCCAGGACCCAACCCTGGTCGATCAATGTTTGGGGATCGGTCGGGCAGACGACGGCCTCGTCCCAGACCAGAGTCAGGGTATAACCGGGGTAGGCCGGATCGGACAGGGCTGGGTTGACCCAGACCGGGCCAAAAATAGGCGTGATTTTCTCAGTGTACACAGACACACCGGCGTGAAGCAGCGTAAGGGTGCCCAGGAATAAGATTACCCCCCCGATAATGCGCACCGGGTCGACCGGTGGAAGCTGCTCGCCAAAGTGACGCCAGATCAACCAGACGCCAACCGCACCGACGGCCAGGGGAACCACAAATGCTCCCCATCCGAATCCCTGGCGCAGAAAACGCAGCAGGGATCGGGTCAGGGTGCCCGGCTCTTGTGAAAGGAAACTGAGCGTGGCGATCAGGGCGAAAACGATCAAGGCCACGCCGAGAATGTCTAACTTGGTATCCAGCGAGATCAGCGGTTCTGACTCTGGCTGCTTGGACTTGCTGGAACGTGCCGACGTTCGCGCCGTCGGCGACTTTCCAGGGCTTGTCGACGGACGCCCACCTGGACGGCTGGGCGACGTGCCTGTCCGGGAAGTGCTGATTCCCCCTGGAGGAGAAGATGGACGCGAGCCTGACGATCCCGGACGCGGTGGCGATGTCGGTGGGGCACCGGGACGCAGTCCGGGTGATCCACCGGAACGAGAAGGCGACCCGGAACGCTGGCCCGGCAGTCCGCCGGGGCGCGACGGCGACCCGGAACGCTGGCCTGATAGTCCGCCAGTACGTGAAGGTGACCCGGAACGCTGGCCGGGTAATCCACCGGGGCGACTGCCGCCGGGGTCACGACCGGGCAGACCGCCTCCAGGCTGTCCACCGGAACGAGAAGGTGATCCGGGGCGCTGTCCGGGCAGGCCGCCGCTTCGCTGCCCACCGGGTAATCCACTTTGCTGCCCACCGGGCGACCCGGAACGCTGGCCGGGCAGTCCACCGGAACGGCTGCCCCCGCCGGGGTCACGACCGGGCAAACCGCCGCTTCGCTGCCCACCGGGCAGACCGCCGGAACGAGAAGGCGACCCGGAACGCTGGCCGGGTAATCCACCGGGTCGGCTTCCCCCGCCGGGGTCACGACCGGGCAGGCCGCCGCTTCGCTGCCCACCGGGCAGACCGCCGGAACGAGAAGGCGACCCGGAACGCTGGCCGGGCAGACCACCGGGTCGGCTTCCACCGCCGGGGTCACGACCGGGCAGGCCGCTGCTTCGCTGCCCACCGGGTAATCCACCTTGCTGACCGCCGGGTGACCCCGAACGCTGTCCGGACAGGCCACCGGGA
>DAOUES010000442.1:0-9062 GCA_034430335.1 Anaerolineae bacterium
AGTTTCGCCAGCAGCCGCCACGCGGTCATCAGCATCAGAAACGGCCAATGGTGGCTCGAAGACCAGAACAGCCGCAACGGGACACGCCTCAACGGGGTCGATATTACGGGCGGCGTCGTCATTTCTGCGGGTGATACGATTGGGATCGGGCGGGTCAAGCTGATGTTCGAATGTGGCTGAACCTGTCCGCAGATACGCTTTGCTCATTTCGGATAGGGTTCCGGGCTGATTGTTAACGAAAAAGGAGAAAAAACATGGCGGAAACCCCGGTTCGGATTGGCGTGATAGGGGGATCAGGGCTTTACCGGATGCCCCAACTGACCGATATCGAAGAACACAACATCGACACCCCCTTTGGCTCCCCCTCCGATTCGATTGTCATTGGGACGCTGAACGGCGTTCGAGTCGCCTTCATCCCCCGCCACGGGCGTGGGCATATCTACAGACCCAGCGAGGTGCCCTACCGGGCCAACATCTTCGCGCTGAAAACCCTCGGCGTCGAAACCTGTATCGCGGTCAGCGCCTGCGGATCGCTGCGTGAAGACTACGAGCCGGGCCATATCGTCGTGCCCGATCAGATTTACGACAACACCAAAGGGCGAGAATCCTCCTTTTTCAGCGGTGGAATCGCCGTCCATGTCGGCACCGCCAACCCAATCTGTCAGCGAACGGGCGGTATGGTGAGCAAAGCGGTCAGAAGGGTAGGTGGAACGGTCAAGGAGGGCGGCGCATTCATCACCATCGAAGGCCCGCGCTTCTCGACCAGGGCCGAGAGCAACGTCTTCCGCTCCTGGGGCATGTCGATCATCGGGATGACCACCTCGCCGGAGGCGTTCCTCGCCCGCGAAGCCGAAATGTGCTACGCGGTGATGGCCCACGTCACCGATTACGACGTGTGGCACGAGAGCGAAGAAGCGGTGACGGTCGACATGGTCGTCAGGACTTTCAACAAGAATCTGGAAATCGCGCAAAACGCGCTCGCCGAGCTGGTGGTCATGCTCTCCAAAGCAGAGCGCACCTGCGACTGCCGGAATGCACTGGCCGGGGCGACGATCACCGACCCGCGAAAAATCCCGCCCGAAGTGCTGGAACGTTTATGTCCGCTGATCGGCAGGCATTTTGACTGAGGCTGCACCGGGATTTTACACGCTGATGTCTACCGGCGAACCGGTATCGTCTACCCCCGGCATCCACCGGGAACGTGTTCTGCTCGTTCTCGCGGCGATTTTTGTCATTTTGAACCGCGTGGCATTGCAGTTCGCCCTGGAACAACCCTGGTACGCCTCCTGGCCGGTGATCGTGTGGGCCGGGTGCCTGATCGCCTCGCACGTGCTGCTCAACCGGCTGCTGCCCCGGCGCGATCCCATCGTCCTGCCCGTGATCGGATTACTGTCCGGCTGGGGCCTGACGCTCGTTGCCCGGCTCGCGCCGCCGTTCGCCGTCCGCCAGGTGATCTGGCTGGCAATCTCGTCGGCAGCAGGGCTGTTGATGGCATTCCTTCCGCCGGGGATGCGCCTCCTGCGCCGTTTCCGTTATACGTGGCTGCTCCTGGGCCTGCTGCTTCTGGCCATCACCCTGTTCTGGGGCGTCAACCCCTCCGGCGATATCTACGCCCCGCGCCTGTGGCTTGGTTTCGGTATCTTCTATTTCCAGCCCTCCGAAATCCTCAAGCTGCTGCTGGTCGTGTTCCTGGCAAGCTACCTCGCCGACAAAAGCGAGATCATCGTCACCACCCCGGTCAAAATCGGGTGCTGGAATCTCCCCGCCCCGGCCTACACCGGCCCGCTGCTGCTGATGTGGGGATTCTGCGTGATTCTGCTCATCTGGCAGCGCGACCTGGGCGCGGCGTCGCTGTTCTTCCTGATTTTCCTGGCGATGCTCTACGTATCGACCGGGCAGCCCGGCTATCTCGTCACCGGGTTGATTCTGCTGCTGGCCGCCGGTGCCGCCGGATATTGGATGTTCGATGTCGTCCGCCTGCGCGTCGACGCCTGGTGGAACCCCTGGCCGGAAGCCGGTGACCGGGCCTTCCAGATTGTCCAATCGCTGATCGCCGTTGCCTCCGGCGGGATTTTCGGGCAGGGCGTCGGCCTGGGAAAACCGGGGTTCATCCCGGTCGTCCACTCCGATTTCGTTTTCGCCGCCATCGCGGAAGAATGGGGGCTGTTGGGTGCCGTCGGCGTGACCGCCTGCCTCGCGATCCTGGTCATCCGGGCGCTGCGGATCGCCGCCCGCGCCGCCGATCATCCCTTCCGGGCGCTGCTGGCAACCGGGATCGGGGTTTCTCTGGGCATCCAGTCGATCCTGATCATGGGCGGCGTCCTCAAGCTGATCCCACTGACCGGCGTGACACTTCCCTTCGTCAGCTACGGAGGAAGTTCGCTGCTGTCCAGCTTCATCATGGCCGGGCTGCTGCTGCGCGTCTCCGATCTCGAAACACGGGTCAAACTGCGGCGCAAGGCACAGCCAGCCGTCGATACGACGCAGGAGCTGAGTGCATGACTTCCTCGCTGCGGCGATTGGCCGCCGGGCTGCTGGTGATCTTCGCGATCATCGCGCTGTCATTGAGCTACTGGACGCTCGTCCGGGGCGTCGATCTGGTCACCCGCGACGACAATCCCCGCCGGGTTCTGGCCGAACAGCAAATCCTGCGCGGGCAGATCCTCGACCGCAACGAGGTGGTGCTGGCCGAAACCTACGTCGACCCGGAAGACGGGGTCGCCTATCGAATTTACTACTATCCATCAGCCGCGCCGGTGATCGGCTACTACAGCCTGCGCTACGGCGTCGGCGGGGTCGAATCAGCCTACGACGATCACCTACGGGGCGGGGGGCAACTGACCTATTCCGAGGAGATACTCCAGGATTTGCTGCACCGCCAGCAGGTTGGCTCCGATGTGCAGATCAGCCTCGACATTACCATCCAGCAGGCGGTGAACGAGATACTCGAAGGCTACACCGGGGCAGTCGTCGTCATTCATGTCCCGGACGGGCAAATCCTGGCGCTTGCCAGCCAGCCCACCTTCGACCCGGCGGCGCTCGACGAGAACTGGGAGGCGCTCTCGACCGATCCCGACGCGCCACTCCTCAACCGGGCCACCCAGGGTCTTTACCAACCCGGCGAAAGTCTCCAGAGTGTCGTTCTGGGAGCAGCGCTGAACAACGGCATCGCCAGTCCCGAGGAGCAGTGGAGAGGGGCAATCACTACCACCGTAGACGGCAGGTTATTCCCCTGCGCCGCCAACGTCAGCTATGCCAACACACTGGGGGGCGCATACGCGGTGGGCTGCCCCGAACCGTTCAGGCAGTTGGCCGTCGAGCTTGGTGCCCACCGGTTGGGGACGGCCATCGCCGACTTCGGCCTGGACGAACCGCCGCCCTTTACCCTGCCGACCGAGGCCGCCGATCTGGACACCTTTTCAATCGAAGAAGAACTTGCCCTGACCGGCATCGGGCAGAGCGGCCTGACCGTCAGCCCCTTGCAGATGGCGTTGGTCGCTGCCGCTTTCGCCGATCACGGGCAGATGCCGCCCTTGCAGCTCGTGCTGGCAACCCGGAGGTCCGGCGCGGCCTGGCAGCCGGTCCCCGCCGACGGCCTCCCGCGCGGGACACTCAGCCGGGCCAGCGCCGACACCATCGAGGGGTTGATGCTCCGCTCGGTCGACGAAGGCGCTTCGCAGATGGCGGACGTTTCCGGTTTTACGGTCGCGGGGCACACCGGGCTGGCGATGGCCGGTCCGGAGGGCGCGTTGAACGCCTGGTTCATCGGTTATTCGTCGTACAGCCCCGACGAATCGATTGCAGTCGCGGTTCTCCTGGAAGATACTCCCGACGCGAGCGAAGCCGCCCGGATCGGCGGGCTGGCGCTCGCTGCGGTCCTCAACGCCGTCCCCTGAATCGAAACGCGGCCTGATGGCCGCGCTTTTTGTGTATCCGTAGTCCCCCGGCTATACCATCGTCCGGGCCTGTTCTACGATTGTATCCAGCCGGTCAGCCGACGCCTCATTGCCCGCCTGCCGGAGCTGCTGCGCCAGGTCTTCCATGATGGCAAGCAGTTCGTCCGTCACGCCGCCGCTGTTTTCAGAGAGCACGGCGACTGCTTCTTCGTCGGTCTCGACTGCCAGAAGTTGGTTGAGCAGCCTGACTTCCGGCGGCGCGGCCTGTTCGAGAAGCTGGAGCACCTCATCGCGCACCTGCTGCAAGCGCCTGGACACTTCGACGTTGCCGCTGCGCCGCGATTCTTCCAGGTTGGCCTGGAGAACGGATAGGAAAGTCTGGTCGATTCTGTTCAGGTTGGCATGGATCGCTGCCTTGATGTCGGGCGACTGCAAGATCAATTTCAGCGTGTTGACCGCCTGCTCGATGATCGCCCGCGACTGTTTCTCGTATTCGGCGGAGATCGCCAGGAGTGTCTCGCGCGCGTTGGACAGCGCTTCGGCCTCTTCATCCGATTGGGCGGCTTCGATCCGCCCGGTCAGCAGTTGGAAAGTCGTGTAATCGAGGAAAACCCGTCCCAGCGCCGCCAGCGCCTCGACCTTTTTAGGGTTATAGGCTGCGTTGGCGATCAAGTCGACGTACTGTTCGCGGGTGATCCCCTCACCAAGTTCCTGGATTTCTTCGCTGGCTTCAATCAGGGCCTGCTGCTCTTCGAGCATCTCCTGGCCCGCCTCGGTGGTTTCCATCAGGCGCTGCCGGATGTTCAGGAGCCGCAGCGATGTGCGGCTGTCCCCGCCCTGCGAAGCCGATTGGGCCGTATACGAGAGCAGTTCCAGAAACGAGCGGTCGAACAGTTCGAAGTTTTCATCCAGAAGCCGGTCGACTTCGCCCGACTTAGCTTCGACCAGTTCGCCGAGCAGTTCGATCTTCTTTCGCTCGGCGTCGAGCATCTCGCGGGTGATCCCATCCGCTTCCAGCACCTGCTCGACCAGCCCCTGCATGGTGAGCGCCATCGACGGCTGGAGCAGGTAGCCCTTTGGCGCATCTTCCGGCAGTGACCGCATGATCGCGTTGGTCATGTCGCCGATGATCCGTTCACGGTCCCCGGTCGGGAGTTGAAGTTCCATCGGCACGTGGATGATCGCAAGCTGCTTGTCAGGGTCGTGATACATAACAGGCGTCGATACCGCGCCCTGGTATCCACAGTGAGGGCAGGCGATCACATTCACCCGCCCGCTCAGGAGCCGGTCTTTTACGCCCGGATCGACCCCCACGTCGAGAAGCTGCTCCATGATCGCAGGGAAGGGCTGCCCGCACTGCGGGCAGGTGATCGTCTTCTGGATTGGTCTTGCCATAATAAGGAGTCCTTTCAAGCCGCCCTGGTTTTAAGGTTTTGGTTCCAGGGCGGCGATTGTAACACACACGCCATCATTGGGACAGGGTCTATCATTGTGATAGAGCCTATCATTGTGATAGGGGCAGCGAAAACGTAAAAGTCGTGCCGACGCCGGGTTGACTTTCAACCCAGACGCGCCCACCATGACTTTCGACAATCGAGCGCACAATATACAACCCTAAGCCCGCCCCCTGTGTTTCTCTCGATAAAGCGTTGTCGACCCGGTAGAAACGGTCGAAGATCAACACCTGTTCTTCCCCGGTCAGCCCGATCCCTTCATCCGAAACGTAAACCTCGACGCCATTTTCGATCACCCGCCCGCCGACCGAGATCATGCCGCCTTCAGGCGAATACTTGATCGCATTGTTCAGCAGGTTCGAAAGCACCTGCCCGAGCCGCCGACTGTCTCCCTGGATGACCGGGAAATCCCCCGGAAAATCGACCTTGATCGTATGGATCGCCGTCTGTGTCCGCATCATTTCGACGATATTTTCGGCCAGCCTGTCGAGTGACACCGGCCCGTAATCCAGTTTGAACGTCCCGATCTGCAAGCGGGAGACATCCAGCAGGTTGTCGATCAACTCGGCCAGTTTATCCGTCTCTTCATCGATGACTGTCAGCCCACGTTCGACCGTATCCGAATCCCATTCCACATCATCGCGATTGAGCGTGCTGGCATAGCCCTTGATCACCGAAACGGGGGTCTTCAATTCGTGCGAAATCATCGAGATGAAGGTCGTTTTGGCTTCTTCCGCCTCCCGGAACTTGGTAATGTCGCGCACGTTGGCAATGATGTTGCGAAGCTGGCCGTCGCCGTTGAACAGCGGTGCGTAGGTGACCCCTACGCTGCGCGTCGAACCGCCGACGTGCCGGAGATCGCCCTCCACGTAGAGGACGCTCGCCTCGCTGAGAGGCCAGCCACCGGCCACCGCCCGGATCAAATCCATGCCCGGTTCGCGGCTGGCCCACTTAATCACTTCCTCATGATGCTGCCCGATGGCCTGCTCGACCGTCCAGCCGGTCAGCCGGGCCAGGGCCAGGTTGAACGTCTCGATCTTCAGGCTGGGGTCGAGGATCATGATGCCGTCGGCGCTGTGCCTGAGAATTGCGTCCAGACGGATTTTTTCGGTAGAAATCTGCTCGAAGAGCCGCGCATTTTGCACGGCGATAGCCGCTTGATCGGCGAAGCTCTGGAGAAGCTGCACACCGTCCGGCGAGAACTGCCCGCCGCTCGCCAGGAAAATATAGACGACGCCCAGCATCTCGCCGCCAATCACCATCGGCAGGGCGATCACCTGGTGCAGCCCCATCCCGGCGGCCTGTGCGACCAGCTTCATCTTGCGATCCAGCTCCGGAATGGCGAAGCTTTCCGGAGCGCTGTGTGGGATATCGGCCAGAAGGGGGGCGAAGTGTTTCAGGACGGTGGGCTGAATCCCGTAGCTGGCCCGCACCGCGAAAGTATCGCCGGTCTCGTCGGCCAGCGCGATCAGCCCGGCCTGCCCGTCCAGCAGTTCGGTCGCCGAGCGCAGGATACGCCGGAGCACCTCGTTCAGACTGAGCTGCGAGGTCAGCGTTCGTGACAATTCCAGCATATGATCGCGCTGCCGGATCAGGTGGCGTATCATCACATTCGAGAACATGCCCTGATTGTAACATGCCGGGTGCCCGAAAAAGAAGAAACGCGCCGCCGGGCGCGCCTCTTCTAATACGTTTCTGATGCTGCTGCTACGCTGGTTCGCACTTGTTCAGCACACAATCCAGGATTGCCAGCACCTCGTCGACCGTCCCTTCATCGATGATCAGCGGGGGCATCAGCCGGATCACGCTGTCGCCCGCGCCGAGCAGCAGCAGCCCGTTGACGAACGCCTCGTCAATGACCCGGTCGCGGAGTTCCTTATCCGGAGTGCGCGCCTCTCGATCCTTGACGAGTTCGACGCCGATCATCAATCCCTTGCCGCGAACATCGCCAATCGAAGGGTGATACAGCGCCATTTTATGTAGTTTGCCGATCAAATAATCGCCCATCCGGGCCGCGTTGTCGATCAGCCCATCTTCCATAAGCTGAATCGTCGCCAGCGCCGCCGCGCAGGATACCGGGTTGCCGCCAAACGTGCTGCCGTGTGTCCCCGGCGGCCATTTCATCAGGCTTTTCCGGGCAACCACTGCGCCGAGCGGCATCCCGCTGGCCAACCCCTTCGCGCTGGTGATGATGTCCGGCTGCACGCCGAAGTGTTCAATCGCCCACCACTTCCCGGTGCGTCCCATCCCGCTCTGCACCTCGTCAGCGACGAGCAGGATTTCGTTCCGATCACACAGTTCGCGCAGCGCCGGGAAAAAACTGTCGGGCGGGACGATATAGCCGCCCTCGCCGAGGATCGGCTCGATGAAGACCGCCGCTACCTCGTCCGGTGGGACTTCCTTCGACAGGACCACATGCTCGATATAGTCGACCACCGCCAGCCCAACATCCTGCTCGTCGCTGATATTCAATACCGGTCGATACGGATCGGGGTAAGGCACGTGGATCACCCCCGGCATGAAGGGGGCAAATCCTTCTTTCTGCCGGTACTTGCTGGCCGTCAGCGAGAGCGCGCCCAGGGTGCGCCCGTGAAACGCGCCGTAAAACGCGATAAAGGTTTGCTTACCGGTTGCGTGGCGGGCGAGTTTGATCGCCGCTTCGATGGCTTCCGCGCCGGAGTTCGTCAGAACGGTCTGCCCGGTTTCGGAAAAGGGGGCGATCTCATCCAGCTTCTCGGCGAGATCGACCGCCACCTCGTACCGGAAATCGGACAGGCAGATATGCAAGAACCGGTCGGCCTGGGCCTTGATCGCCTCCACGACCTTCGGGTGGCTGTGGCCGGTGCCGGTGACCGCGATCCCGGTCATGAAGTCAAGGAAGCGGTTGCCGTCCACGTCCCACACTTCGACTCCGCTCGCATGGTCGATCACCAGCGGGTAGGAGCGCGGCATCGACGGGGAGAGGACTTCGGCGTCCCGTTCGATGATCTTTTTTGCCAGCGGGCCGGGAATTTGTTTATTGTCTTTTGCCATACCGGGGAATCTCCTGTTCAGGGTGAGGATCAGCGCCGCCTGCGCCTTGCCAGACGCGCAGCCTGTTGAACTTCCTGCAAACTGACAACGCCCAACAGCCTTTCGCTGTTGACCACCGGGAGCATCGAAAGCTGGCTGGTCGTCATCTCCTGGGCGGCGACCCACAGCGTATCGCTGGGAGACAACGCCGGGTAGTTGGTTTGCATCACGTGGGCGATGGTCGGAGTGTCCTGGCGTGAACCAATTCCCCGCAAATCCTGTGCGGTGACGATCCCTACCAGCCGCTCGCCAACCAAAACCGGGAGCATCTGCCCGTCGCCGCGAACACTCTGCACGATCTTCTTCGTGACCGGGTCCCAGGGCGAAGCGACACTGGCCGGTGCCCGGCAGACTTCTCCGGCGGTTACGCGCAGCAGCGCCCGCCTGCGCCGAACCGTCGATTCCTCCTCGACCGCGCCCAGGAACACGACCGGGGCCATGACCAGCAGCGCCGGGTTGAGATCAAATGCCCCGGTCCGCCAGTCGATCACCCCGGCGGCTACCATCCCCAGCGCCATGATCCGCCCCAGCCAGGCCGCGACGACCGTCGCCGCCCCGTAATCGCCCCACAGCGCAATCGCCGAGCGAACCACCCGCCCACCGTCCATCGGGAAAGCGGGCAGCATATTGAAGAAGAACA
>DAOUES010000443.1:0-4390 GCA_034430335.1 Anaerolineae bacterium
AGGGCGTAGACAAAGGCAATATTCAAGCACAGACACAGTTCATCAATGACCTGTTTGGTTTAGCCGCGTAAGTTAGAATCTACTCTTTAGCCTTTTCTTGCCTATCTGTATTTTGTCCGGATTTTTTGCAACAGAACCCTGTAAACCGGGCATGTAGTCAAGAGAATGAGCCGGGGAATATCGAAAAGGGTGTTCCCCGGTTTTTGTATTGATGTGATGCTACGGCAGCCGCCAGAGATCGACGGGGCCGTTGCTGTTGACCGTTGCCAGCGTGGTGCCATCGGGTGAGAAGGCGACAGAGACGACCTGACCGCCGGGCGCTGCTTCAAAGCGAACAAGGCTGCCGCCGATCACGACATCCCACAGGTACAGGAATCCATCAGCGCCGCCGGAGGCGATGATCGTGCCGTCCGGGTTGAAGTCGATGGACAGCACGTCGTTGCCATGCCCTTCGAAAGTCACTTCGCGGCGGGTGCCCGCCCACAGCACGTCCCACAGCCGGACGGAATTGTCGGCGCTGCCAGTGGCGAAGAAGACTCCATCCGGGCTGAAATCGATTGTCCAGACCTCGCCGATGTAGTCGTACTTGTTGAGAAGCTGCATATTGACCACGTCCCACATCCAGACCATACCGTCGTCGCCGCCGGAATTGAGGATCGTGCCGTCGGGACTGAAAGCAACGGTCCAGACCGGCCAGCCGATTTTAAGCTGCTCGACAAGGCCGCCGGTTGGAAAATCGAGTAGGTGGACTTTGCCCTGGTTGTCGCCGACGGCGAGCAGCGTCCCGGCGGGGTTGATCGCCACCGTGTTGGCATTGACGCCGTCGAGCAGGGTTTCTGCACTGCCCGATGCTGCATCGATCACCCGGATGGTGCCGTCGTACCCGGCGAGAATGATGGAACTACCATCGGGCGTAAAAACGAGGCTGCTGCCGCCGCCGGTGCCGGGATCGACCAGGCGTGAGGCAGATAAATCCTGGCCATCGAACAGGTGGATTCCGTCGGCGGCAAGAACCGCGAGCAGGCTCCCGTCGGGCGACCAGGCCAGGGCGGTGGGGGTATCGAGCGAAACCAGCCGCGAACCCACTACCAGGGAGGCATTATCGACGGTGATCACCTCAGACTGTGGAGCCTGGGGCGGGGCGGCGTCGGCTGCCGGTTCGGGTACCTGGGTGGGTTCGGGTGCTGCGGTGGCGGCCTGGGTTGGAGCTGCCGCTGCGGTCGGCAGAGTGGTCGACACGCCATAAGGCGTTTTGGTCGGCGTGGGCAGGTAGGAGGGCTGGACCTGGCAGGCGGTAAGCCCGATCATGAAAAGCGATAGAATTAGGAACTGTAAAAATATGAGTCCGCCTTTTTTGATCCTGCCCTCACCCCTAAATCCCCTCTCCCTCATGGCGAGGGGACTTAATACCCTGATTGGAAAATGCGGAGTTATTTCTTTACAACCACTTAGCGGAGTCAGTCGTTTCATAGTGTCACCGGTATAAGAACTTTCTGAAAGAAGTGCCGAACAAGTGTAACCAACGTGCGGGAGATCGGCCAAGTTTCGCCTGCCGGTTGACAAACACCCTCCGACAGATCATGCTCTATCCCAAATCGACGGAGGGAATATGGCAAAACAGGTGATCGTGATCGGCGGCGGCCCGGCAGGGCTGATGGCAGCGGGGCAGGCAGCATCGATGGGGGCGGATGTGCTGCTGCTCGAAAAGATGGACTGGCCGGGACGAAAGCTTCAAATCACCGGCAAAGGGCGCTGCAATATCACGAATATCGCGGAGATGGAGGACTTCGTCGCGCATTTTGGGGCGAACGGGCGGTTCCTGCGCGGGGCGTTTTACCGGTTCTTCAGCGAAGACCTGCTGGCGCTGCTGGCCGATCTCGACGTGGAGACGGTCACCGAGCGGGGCGGGCGGGTATTCCCGGCCAGCGAAGAGGCCGGGGACGTGGTCGACGCGCTGGTGAAATGGGTGCGCGGCCTGGGCGTGGTGATCAGAACGAAAACGCGGGTGAAGCACCTGCTAGTGGAAGACGGGCGGATTATCGGGGTGCAGGTGGGCGAAAAGACCTATCGGGCCGATTCTGTCATCGTGGCGACGGGTGGGCTGTCGTACCCAGGGACGGGATCGACGGGGGACGGGTATTATCTTGCTGAGGGGGTAGGACATGGCATCGTGCCAGTTCGCCCGGCGCTGGTGCCGATCAAGACTGCCGGTGACACAGCAAAGGAACTGCAAGGCTTGAGCCTGCGCAACGTGAACGTGACTCTCTGGGTGGACGGCAAAAAAGGGGCGGAGGAATTCGGAGAGATGCTGTTCACACACTTTGGCGTATCGGGGCCGGTCATACTGACGTTGAGCAGGCAGGTGGTCGATGCGCTGCTGGGGAAACAGCCGGTGAGCCTCTCGATAGACCTCAAACCGGCACTCGACGAGAAAAAGCTCGACGCGCGGCTGCTGCGGGATTTCGACCAGAAAGGTAAGCAGCATTTCCAGCGTATTCTAAAAGACCTGCTGCCGCAGTCGATGATCCCGGTGTGCGCCGACCTGGTCGGGATTCCGCCCGACAAACCGGGGCACCAGATCACCTCCAAGGAGCGCGGACGGCTGCGAAGCTGGCTGAAGGATTTCCGGCTGGAAGTGACCGGGTTCCAGCCGATTGCCCAGGCGATTGTCACCGCCGGAGGGGTGGATATCCGGGAGGTCGATCCGCGAACGATGGCCTCTCGGCTGGTCGAGGGGTTGTATTTCGCCGGGGAGGTGCTGGATATCGACGCGGACACCGGGGGATATAACCTACAGGCGGCGTTTTCGACAGGCTGGCTGGCGGGAAGATCGGCGGCGGGGGATGGGTGATCGCCAATCCCGGCGCTGAAGCACCGGGCTAAAAACGATATATCGTTTCGGTGAATGTTTGGAGAGTGCCTGAGCATTGACTCATAATAGGGTGATCGGTTACTCTATAGCGTGAGTGAACATTATCAACTGAATGCGACAGACACGGTGAAGGTGTGCCAGACGCCCGGATGCGCGGCACACAATGGGGGAAGACCGGTGGACCAGACTACGTCAGGTTTGGAAGTCCGGCGCTGACCCGCAACGGTAAATGGGAGCGATTTTCGCTGCCCCATAAGCCCGACAACCCGCCTTCACCGGGTGGCTTGTGATCACCCTTCGTGGATTGAGGGGGGCGAGCGAATTTTACTGACATGCTCCCGCCTTTTGGCGGGTTTTGTTTTTATAGCCTGCGGCTCGATCCACGAACTGCGCATCAATAGGGAAAAAGAGAAAGGATGACAGAATGAAATCGAGCCGGAGATTGATTGTTGTGGCGGCGCTGACGCTGCTTTCGATGCTGTTGGCCGCGTGCGGTTCGGCGGTGGCAGATGCACCGGTCAGCGAAGCGCCGGCGGTCGACGTGGCCGAGGAGCCTGCTGCCGAACCGGTCGAGGAGATCGAGCCGACCGCCGAGCCGACTCTTGAGCCGGAAGCGCCGACCGCAAACCTGGTCGACGGGTGCGTGACGGACTACGCCGAAGGGATTGACTACTTCCCGGAGAAGGTCGAACTGGAATATGCAGAGAATTTCAGCGTCGAGTATCACGACAACTACAAAGTGATCGACGTGCTGACCCCCTGGCCGGGTTCGACCCCGGAAGACGCGATCCGGTATGTGCTGGTTCAATGCGGAACGCCCGCGCCGGAAGGTTTCGGCGATGCGACGGTGATCGAGGTGCCCATCAAATCAACCATCGTGATGTCGACCACGCAGCTTCCGCACGTGGTCGCACTGGACGTGCTCGACCAGGTAGTCGGCATCGAGACGGCCAACTGGACAAACTCGGAGGCGGTCGTCGGGAAGGTCGAGGCGGGAGAGATAGCTGAAGTGGGCGATGCCTTCGACGCGACGAACGTCAACGTGGAATTGATCGTCGAGCTTGACCCGGACGTGGTGATGACCTTCGGATCGGGAATGCCGGATTTCGACGCCTATCCGAAAGTTCAGGAGGCGGGCGTGCCGGTGGCGATGAACGCCGAGCACACCGAATGGGACCCGGTCGGTCGGGCAGAGTGGATCAAGTTTACGGCGATGTTCTTCAACAAAGAGGCGGCAGCCAACGCGATATTCGACGAGGTTGCGGCGTCCTATGAAGAACTGGCGGCGCTGACTGCCGATCTGCCGGAGGACGAAAAGCCGCTGGTGCTGCCCAATTCATGGGATGCGTGGACCAACTCGTGGATCATCCCCGGACGCGAGACATACGTCGGGAAGCTGTTCGACGACGCGGGCGCGCGGCTGGTGCTGGCCGACGACCCGGCGGTGGCAACGCAAAGCGGGTATTTCGACTTCGAAGCGGTCTACGATGCCGGGCTGGATGCCGATATCTGGATTGC
>DAOUES010000444.1:0-27223 GCA_034430335.1 Anaerolineae bacterium
AATGTTGAACATGAGCCAATAAATCTATAAAAGGAAAGGGTCTTTAGAATGAACAAGGAAGGTATTTTTATCAGTTACTCGCATGAGGATGCAAAGGATTTCGTTCGATGGTTGGCCTTTGCTCTAAGTTTTCATATAGATGTTTATTGGGATAGAAAATTGAAGTCCGGTCAATTTTCACCTCAACTCTATGCTGAAATAGAGAAAAGAGAATTCTTTTTGCTTGTAATGTCATCCAATTCTTTGAGAAATGATGGATGGTGTATGAAGGAATTAGCCCATGCTCAAAAACATAATGATAATGGGATCATTTTAGCTCGAATACATACAGGACCAGAGTTTATCAATGATGCACTTACTGCAAAATATACTTATGCCGATTTCACTGATGATTTTGAAACAGGTTTCCGGCGACTAACTGAAATGATGTTTGGTAAAGAGTTGTTCTCTTGGGAATACATAGCCTCTATCTCAAATGACAAAATTGTACTGGAATGTCTGGGGAAAGGTTACGTTCCGGGACAAGTCGCAAAGGAACTATCGAAGTGGGTGGTTGTAGAAAGAGTTTGGAGATGTGTTATGGAAAGACTCAAAGAACGATATGGAGACCGGTTAATAATTGGATCACCTAGAACTCCAGAAGGTGTCTGTAGGCAATGTAAATTGATAATGAGCCAATTGCAAAGGGATGCTGGTTCTAATTGGTTTGTTCAGAATATGCGAGAGATTGCTTATGAATATGTGCAATCAATCCAGGCAATGGACGATTCGGAACACAAAAGTATAGGTCAGAAAACTGCGGACATAATTGAGCGTTCTCGCAAACTATTGAAATCCGATGTTGATTCACGCCGAACAGCGTATCCCATGGCCTCATTGAGCGTAAACTATGACTTTGATGTTGCAGATAAATTACGTGAATTGATCAGGGTGCATGCTCGTCGGTCAAGGTACTGATACTGAAAGCTAAATCCTGATCGCGGCGCGGATCGCCCGCACGAGGCGGCCCGCCTCCGGGTAGTGGATCATCCGCAGGTGGCGCGGGCGGGGCAGATCGACCGTGAAGGTCTTCTCGATCTGGCCGGGGCGCGGACTCATCACCAGGACGGTGTCGGCGAGCAGGACGGCCTCGGTGATGCTGTGGGTGACCATAAAGACGGTGCTGCTGCGTGCCTGCCAGATGCGTAACAGTTCCTCGGCCAACAGGTCGCGGGTGAGGGCATCGAGTGCGCCGAACGGCTCGTCGAGGAGCAGCACGTCCGGGTGATGGATCAACGCGCGGGCGATGGCGACCCGCTGGGCCATCCCGCCGGAGAGTTCGGCGGGGTAGGCGGTTTCGAAGCCTTCCAGCCCGACCAGCGCGATCAGGTCGCAGGCGGCGGCTTCCCTCTCTTCGCGATCCACGCCGGAGAGTTCGAGCGGCAGGGCGATATTGTCGATCACCGTGCGCCAGGGCATCAGGTTGGCCTGCTGGAACACGTAGCCGATGTTGCGGTGCGGGTTGGTGACCGGTTCGCCGCAGAGGGTGACCGTTCCGCTTTCGGGGAGGATCAGCCCGCTGAGAATGCGCAGCAGCGTCGATTTGCCGCAGCCCGACGGCCCGACTAGGCAGGTGAAACTGTCCCGCGAGAGATGGATCGAAATGTCACGCAGGACGAGCAGCGGGTTGGTGTCGGCGTCGAAGGTATGCGAGATATTTTCGGCGGCCAGCACCGCGATTGTATCGGTGGTGGTCATAGATGTTCTCGTCTGTGCCTTGATCCCTACCCCTTTCGTCGAACCTGCGGTTCGACATTTCCCCCAACCCCCTTCGCCGCTACGCGGCACTTCCCCCTTTCCGGGGGCAGATATGGGGCAGGTGCGGCACGAATTATAAGATTCGAATCAATAAGTCACGCCAACCCACTCGCCCCCTTGGGGGAGATGGCCGACGCAGTCGGTCAGAGGGGGTGCTTGGCCGAACCAAATTCTTAAGGTCCTACGGCAAAAATTCGTCGCTGAACGCCTCATCGACGTTCTGCGGCGCGTCGAGCAGCCCCATCTCGATCAGCAAATCCTGCATTTGCTCCCAGGAACCGCGATCCGAGTAGCCAAGCTGATCGGCCTCCCAGAACGGGATCGAATTGGCGAGCACCGCTTTCTGCGTCGCCTCGACATCGGGATCATCCAGCCCTTCGACATACTGCGCGGCGATCTCGAACGCCTCGTCAGGATGGTCGATGGTGTATTGGAGCGCCTCCGAGAACGCGGCGGCTACCGCCTTGACTAACTCCGGTTCTTCCTCGACGACCGTTTCGCTCGTCACCAGCCCGTTGCTGACCAGGTCGGCATAATCGGAAACCGGGATCAGGTTGACGGGGACATTTTGCGCTTCAAGCTGCACCGGCTCGTTGGTGGCATAGATCACCACCGCGTCGACCCGGTCGGCCATCAGCGTTTCGACCTGCGTGAAGCCGGTCGCTTCGAGGCTGATGTCGGAGTCGGAAAGGCCCGCCGTCGCCAGCAGCGCCTCGAAGCCGATGTAGCTCGCGCCGGAGAGAACGGGCACACCGACCGACCGGCCCGCAAGGTCGGCGGGTGTGGCGATCCCCGATTCCTGCCTGGCGGCAACCGCAACCGGGAACTGCTGGAACCATTCATAGAAATAGACCAGCGGCAGGTCTTCGGCGCGGCCCAGCAAAACCTGCTCGCCGCTCAACACCGCGAACTTGATCTCGCCCGTAGCCACTAATCGGGCCATCGTGCTTTCTGAGGCTTCGTGATGGGTGGTCACGTCGAGGCCGTGATCGGCGAAGAAGCCCTTCTCGATCCCGACGTAAAACGGCGTGAACTGCACGTCGGGGCGGAAGCCCATGTACAGCTCAATCGCCTTGTCCGGCTGACCCTGGCAGCCCGCCAGCGTCAGCAGAATCAGGACGATCAAAATACTGACTATCATCGAACGTTGCTTGTAAGACATTTCGTTTTCATGCTCCTCTGTTTATTGTTTATCCGCCCCGGCGCTGAAGCACCGGGCTAAAAACGGTTGGGGACAGGCCCCAAACCCTACATTGTTCTCGTTTCGTGGGGGCAGGTCTTGTGCCGGACCCCAACGCTCCCCGTCATGACCGCGCCCCGCCGTTCTCCGGCGCGCGCCAGGCGAGCAGGTGTTTTTCGAGCCAGTTGACGATTCCGTACAGCGTGAGCGCCATGACGACCAGTGCCAGCACCCCGACGAACATCCGGGCGGTGTCGTACTGCCCGTCGGCGATGTTGATCATCACGCCCAGCCCGGCACGCGCCCCGGCGAACTCGCCGACCACCGCGCCGATCACCGAAAGCGTCGCGCCGACCTTCAACCCGGCCAGCAGGACGGGCGCGGCGGCGGGCACTTCGAGCTTGGCGAAGGTCTGCCAGCGGGTGGCGTGGAGCGAGCGCATCAGGTCGCGAAGGTCGGGGGAGACGCCCCGGACGCCCGCGCTGGTGTTGATTAAAATCGGGAAGAAGACGATCAGCGCGCTGATCAGAATTTTGCTGAAAAGCCCCGGCCCGAACCAGATCACGAGCAGCGGGGCGATGGCAACAACCGGGATCGCCTGGGACGCGACGAGATAGGGTGATAGGGACCTGTCGATTACCGCCGATTTCGAAAGCGCGTAGCCGAAGATCGTGGCGACCACCGCGCCGAGTGACAGCCCGGCCAGCACTTCGATGAGCGTTACGCCTGTGTGCCGCCACAGCGTCCCGTCGAGTGAAACGCTGATCAGCTTGCGGCCCACGTCGAGGGGTGAAGGAAGGATGAAGGCCGGGTAATCGCCGATGCGGACGATCATCTCCCAGCCGGCGAGGAACAGGATCAGGGTGAGGGGGGGGATCAACCGCTGCCAGCGCCAGGGTCGGCGCGGTGAAGTCCGTTCGTGCCGTTTTGATTTTGACTGCTGCCCGGCGAGGCTGATTTCCATCGACTGCCCCTTTGACTGTTCGATTCGTTTCGGGGCAGGTGGAAGAGGGCGGCGCTCGGCCAAATAGAAACCGGAGTCGAATTTTCGACTCCGGGGCATGACCAGCACACATGGTAGCAGAAATTATCTGCTCTGCTGCGATCTTCTTCCATCCGGACTGTTACCGTCGGCCCTGGCTTGTGCCAGTGTCTGCCGCGAAGCGGCTCGTGGGCTGATACCACCGGTCGGGAATTGCACCCTGCCCCGAAGATCTGATTTGGTTGTCAAACGGATTATAGTACGCCGCGAGGGGCTTGTCAATGGGTTTGTGATAGATTTCACAGAATGGCTGTGTATTGGGATGTCGATTCCGTTATAATCCGAATGTTCGGCTTTTAGCCCGTATCGGTAGCACTGCAAAATAACGTGGACGGCCTGTTTTGCCCACTCAAGCCCGACTTTTCACGCTCAGGGTTTAAGTCCCCTCGCCATGAGGGAGAGGGGATTTAGGGGTGAGGGCAGAGAACCACGCTGTTCTGTGGGACTACCCCCGTATCTACAGTAAAGGATAAACGTCAAATACTATGAACGAACTCAAGGAGTCTTCGTTTTGACCGACGTGGAACACGACCTGCTGCAGCGGGCGCGCCAGCTTGACGAACAGGCGCTGGCTGCGATTTTCGACACCTACTACCCGGCGATCTGCCGCTTTATCTATCACCAGGTCGGTCATACCGAAACGGCAGAAGACCTGGCGGGCGAGGTGTTCAGACGCCTGCTGGAGCAGCTTGGAAAAGGGCGCGGCCCGAGAGACTATCTCCAGGCGTGGTTGTATCAGGTCGCCCGCAACCTGGTGATCGACGATGCGCGTAAACAGCAGCACCGGCGGCACGAGGAGATCGATGAGAGGCTGGCGGCGAACGGCGCGGCAGTCGAAGAGACCGCGCACCAATCGCTGCTGGCCGCCGAAACGCGCGAGGCATTGGATCAGTTGACGGAGAAACAGCGCACGGTGATCGTATTGAAATATCTCGAAGGAAAGGAAAACGCCGAAATCGCCGAGATCATGTCGATCCCGGTCGGGGCGGTGAAATCGCTTCAGCATCGCGGGTTGGGCGCGATCAGGCGCGTCCTTTCCGAGTCGGCAGGCCGCATTTCCGAGGGTGGTGGGCTATGAAAAGGCAAACCCACGATTACGATATCGCCATCGAAGGGCTGGAGGCATTGAGCCGCGAGACCCCGCCGCCTGATCCATCCCGGCAGGCGGCGGCCAGACGGCAATTTTTGACCGAAGCGCGCCAGATTCGGCAGCAGGCCGTATCCCGGCGGCGGGTCATGCGTCCTAATACTAAACGGCAGTTTCTATTTGGGAGAGGACGATTACGGATGTCAACGGTAGGAAAAATTTTACTGGCATTTACACTCTTTGGTAGTTCGGTAACCGGCACAGCCTTCGCCGCCGACGCAAGCGCGCCGGGCGAGACGCTCTACCCGGTCGACCAGGCGATGGAGCAGGTGCAGACCGCGCTGGCGGTCAGCCCGCAGGCGCAGGCCCGGCTGGGTCTGAATCTGGCATCGGAACGTGCGGGCGAAGTCGGCAAGCTGGCAAAGAAGGGCGATTTCGAAAACGTCGGCATGGCGATGCAGCTTTACAGCACGCAGGTCGCGGCGCTGTCCTTGCTGGAAGTAGATGATGCACAGCTTGACGAATCACTGGTGGAGCAGGAAGAGCAGCTCGACGAAGCCTTCGACTATATGGTAGGCGATCACGCCCAGTTGCAGACACAGGACCAGGACCGTATTCGCGTCGACTACTGTGATGGCGATGGCATCCAACCGGCTGCCCAGAGGATCGCCGACACCTATGGCGTTTCGACCGAACAGGTGATGGGCTGGTTCTGTGACGGCGGGTTTGGCTTCGGCGAAATCGTGCTGGCACTCAGCGCGAGCGAAGAGACCGGCGTTTCTGTCGACGACCTGCTGGCGATGAAGGCCGAAGGCACCGGCTGGGGAAACGTCTGGAAGGAAATCGGGCTGGTCAGAGGACATGGGCAGGACGAGGATTTCGTGCCGCCCGGCCAGGAAAACAAAGACGGCGAAACCGGTCAGGGCCAGGGCGAAGGTCAGGGCCAGGGCACAGGTCAGGGCGATGGCAACCAGGGCCAGGGCAATGACGAGGATTTCGTGCCGCCCGGCCAGCAAAACAAGGACGATAAAGGCCAGGGTCAGAGTGAAGACCAGGGTCAGGGTCAAGGTCAGGGGCAGAGTCAAGGCCAGGGTCAGAGTGAAGACCAGGGTCAGGGTAATCAGAACGACGATTGCAGCCAGGATGGAACCGGCGACGGCGTCTGTGATGAATCCGGCGGCGGCCAGGGTCAGGGTCAAAGTCAGGGTCAGGGTCAGGGCCAGGGCAATGACGAAGATTTCGTGCCGCCCGGCCAGCAGGACAAGGACGACGATGACATCACCCAGGGCCAGGGTCAGGGTCAGGGTGATGGAACCGGCGATGGCATCTGCGATGGAACCGGTGATAGCAATGGCGATGGTATCTGTGATGAAATCGGCACCGGAAACGACGGCAGCCCCGGTCAGGGCAGCGACAGCAGCAGCGGTAATGGGAATGGAAACGGGAAAAACAAATAAGCGAGTTTACTGGTAGAAGCTGGCAGCAGATGCAATGCTGCCGGGGCACTCTCTCGGCGACGGTTCGGCAAACCAGCCAGAGGATGGCCCAATGATCAAACAGACACGCCCTCATGCGAGGGCGTGTTTGTTTTCAAAACGTGTGCCGATGCAGCATCACGACTCGGCGGCAGTCGGGTTGAAGTCCTCCGGGACGCCGGTGGTCGCATAGACGATCCGCTCGCAGATGTTGGTCACGCGGTCGCCGATGCGCTCCAGGTTATGGCCGACCCATAACAGGTACGTCCCCTTTTCGACCGACAGCTTGCCTTTGCTCATCGCCGAGACGGTATCGTCGAACAGCGAACGGTACAGGTCGTCCAGTTCAGAGTCGAGACCGGCGAGTTCGCGCGCCTGCTCCGTATCCAACCCGATGTAGGCGTCCATCACCTGGACGATCATCTCGTGGACGGTGTCCTGCATCTTGGGGACCTGGTAGGGGAGGGGGATGGTCGAGTCGCCCGAATAGCGCAGCACCGTCTTGGCGATGCCTTCGGCGTGGTCGCCCATGCGCTCCAACTCGTTGGAGATCAGCAGGTTGGCGACGAGGAGCCGCATGTCGCGGGCCATTGGATTATGCATGGCGAAGGTCGACGCGACGCTCGTTTCGATTTTGCGGTGAAGGTCGTCGAGCTGCGCGTCATCGTTCACGACTTCGTGCGCCAGGTCGACATCGAGTTCTTTGAAGGCGCGGACAGCCCGGCTGACCGACTGGTCGACCAGTGAACTGAGCCGGATGATGTCATCACGAATACCGATTAAAACATGATCGAGCGTTGTGCGGGTAGTCATACCGACCCTTCCTGTATTCATCATTCGGATTTTCTGATTCCTGCAATCCTCAGTGCTCTATAAAGTCAATTTTTCAGTGATTCCCGGCGAGCAGTTCCTCGTCTTTGTCGAGGCTGGTTATCTCACCGGTAGCGGTAAAGATGATCCGTTCGCAGAGGTTGGTGACCCGGTCGGCGGCGCGTTCCAGGTTATGGGCGATCCAGAGCAAATAGTTGACCTGGTCGAAATTGGCCGGGTCCTTCCCAACTAAGTCCAGCAGATCGCAATATACCTGATTATATAGAGCATCGACCTCGTCATCACTTTTTGGAATTTCCCGTGCGGCGTCGACATCCCCGCGAGCAAGCGCGTCGAGCGCGGCCCTGATCATCGCCGTGACCTTTTCGGCCATCGGCGGGATGTCGACCAGCGGCTTGATCATCGGTTCGTCGCCCATCAGGATGACGATCTTTGCGATCCCTTTGGCGTAATCGCCGAACCGTTCCAGTTCGCCCGATACGTCCAGCGCCGAGGCGATCTGGCGCAGGTCTCCGGCGACGGGCTGCTGGGTGGCGATCAGCGTCAGGGCAAACCGCTCGATATCGTACTTGCGGCGGTTGATCTTTGCGTCGTGCCTGATCAACTCACGCGCTAAAGAAAACGCCCGCAGCGGTTGTGCGGGCGTCGTAGAGCCTGTTTGTAAATGGATACCCGGTTTAGCTGCCTAACAGGCCAAGCAAACGCGGGTAATCGAAGGCTTCGGCCATCAATTCTTCGAAGCGGGCGAGCTTGTCTGCCTGGCCCAACCGCGTTTTGCCGAACACCTCGTCGATTGCCTGCACCGTTTCGAGGGTGTTGGTCTTGACCAGCAGCGTGCAGACGCCGTTTTCGTTGGCCCGTTCGAGCACGTCGGCGCGTGGCTGGAGGTTGCCGGTCAGGATCAGGCAGACGGTCGAGGTCTCCAGCGCGGCAAGCTGCACGTCGGTGCGGTCGCCGCCGGTGATCACCGCCTTGTTGCCGATCCGCTGGAAGCGTTTGACCGCTTCCTCGGCGCGCATCGCGCCGACCATCAGGTGCTCGACGAGTCTGCTGGTATCGGCGGCTTTGTCGGTGAGAATCTCCGCGTCGAGGGTTTCGAGCAGTTCCTGGATGCTGATCGCCGCCAACTGGGGGCGTTCGGGGAGGATGCCCAATACCCTGACGCCGTGCTCTTCGAGGAAAGGCGCGGCCTGTTCGGTGGCGAAGTCCATCGCCTCAGCCGGGACGCGGTTGAAGAGCACCCCCATCAACCGGTCGCCGAGCCGGAACTGGGCGGTCAGGGCATCGTCGAGGAGCCGCATCCGCCCGCCGTAGCGGATCACGACGAGCGCGTCGGCGTCGAGCATTTCGGCGACGTAGGGCGTGGAAAGGCCAATCGCGTAACCCATCCGCAGGCTGCCGCCGCCTTCGAGGATCAGCAGGTCTTTGCCTTCGCTGACCTTCTGGGCCGCGCCGGTGATTCGATCTTTCAACCGGCATTCATTTTCTTTTCCCAGGCAGTCCGGGAGGGTCGAGGGGGTGACGACGACGGGCGACAACTCCTGGAGATCATCGGAGAGGTCGAGGACGTTCTTCACGAATACGACGTCTTCGTCGACGACGTTCCCCGCCAGTTGTGTCGCCTCGTAGCTGACCGGCTTGAGATAGCCGACCTTGTAGCCTTCGGCTTGAAGGCGCTTGCCGAGGCCGAGACAGACCGCAGTTTTTCCCGAAAAGTCTTCAATCGAAGTGATGTAAACGGCTTTCACAATCGTCCTCCCAGTGGTATATAAATGCTGTCAGTGTTCTATTTGCCCATGCGCCATATTCTCATTATATCCGGGTCGGCTGCCTGATCTCATATATTTGATAGAAAAAGGGAGCAGGTCGACAGCCTGCTCCCCGGTTCCATCATGTTCGCGGTCGCTAACCCTTCAAGACCAGCCGCATGTCGATAGCGACCGCCCCGTCGCCTTCGTCGTAGACCATCAGCGGGTTGATATCCAGCTCGACGATCTCCGGGAAATCCTGGACAAGCTGGTTGATCCGCAGCAGCGCATCGACGATGGCGGCCTTGTCCGCCGGGGGCTTGCCGCGCACGCCGTCGAGCAGCGCATGGGCGCGAATCTCGCCCAGCATCTCGTAGGCTTCTTCCTCGGAGAAAGGGGCGATCCGGAAGGTGGCGTCCTTCAGCACTTCGACGTAAATCCCGCCCAGCGCGAAGGTGACCAGCGGCCCGAACTGCGGGTCGCGGTTCATCCCGACCAGGATTTCGTGTCCCTGCGGGGCCATTTCCTGGACCAGGCAGCCCCAGATGCGTGCGCCGGGGACGTACTTTTCGGCCTGGCGAACCATCGTCTCGAAGGTCTCGCGGACTTCTTCGACGGTCTTCAGCCCGACCTTCACGCCGCCCACGTCGGTCTTGTGGAGGATGTCGGGCGAGGCGATCTTCATCACAATCGGGAAGCCGTACTTCTCGGCCAGTTCGACGGCCTGGTCAGCGCTTTCGGCGAGTTCGGCTTTGGGCATTGGCAGGCCGTAGGCGCGCATGATGTCGCGGGCCTCGAAATCGCCAATCGAGGCGCGGCCATCGGCGCGAACCTTCTCGAAGACCGCCTTGACCGCTTCCCTGTCCGCGTCGATCTGCTTGAATACCGGCAGCGGCTTGGCGGCCAGCTTGCGGTAATCGGACATTGCTTTCAGGGCGGTGACGGCGCGTTCGGGGAACGGGTAGTTCGGCACGCCGCGCTTGGTCATCAGGTCGATGCCGGGAAGCACTGCCATCGCGCCCATGAAACTGGTCAGCACGGGCCGGTCGATGCGGTCTGACAGGTCGGCGATGGCTTCGGCGGTGCCGGTGATGTCGGTCATCGCCTGGGGGGTCAGCACGACCAGGATGCCGTCGACGTTCGGGTCTTTTGATACGATGTCGATCGCGATCTTGTAACGGTCGCTTGCGGCGTCGCCCAGCACGTCGACCGGGTTGCCTGTCGCAGCGGCGGGAGGCAGCACTGCGATCAATTGTTCGGTGGTTTCCTTTTCCAGCCGGGCGACGATCAGGCCGTTCCGCTCCAGTGCGTCGGTCGCCAGGATGCCCGGCCCACCGGCGTTGGTAATGATCGCGATCCGGTCGCCCTTGAGGATCGGCTGGTAGGCGAACGCGCGGGCGATGTCGAACATGTCCTCCATCGTGCTGGCCCGGATTATACCGGCCTGCTTGAAGGCGGCGGCGTATGCCTGCTCGGAACCGGCCAGCGAGCCGGTATGAGAAGAAACGGCCCGTGACCCGGCCTGGGTGACGCCCGACTTCACGGCGACGATCGGCTTCTTCTTGCTGGAGATGCGGGCCGCTTCGATGAAGCGCTGCCCGTCGGGGACGCCCTCGATGTAGGCCAGGTTGACGTTGGCGTTGGCGTCGTCGCCCCATATTTCCAGCAGGTCGATCTCGCTGACATCGGCCTTGTTGCCCAGCGAGACGAACTTCGAGAAGCCGATCTCGCCTGCCATCGAGAAGTCGAGGACGGCAGTGCCCAGCGCCCCGGACTGCGACATGAAGTTGACCGGACCCTGCGGCGGCATCCCGGCGGAGAAGGAGGCGTTCAGGCGGCTGTAGGTATCGAGCACACCCAGCACGTTCGGGCCGATGATGCGTATGCCGTACTCCTCGGCGATTTTCATCACTTCCTTTTCACGCTCGACGCCCTCGTGCCCGGCTTCGCGGAAACCGGCAGTGATGATGATCACCGAGGTGATGCCCTTCTCGCCGCACTCGCGGACGGTGTCGGCGACGAACTTGGCCGGGATCACCAGTTCGGCCAGGTCGACCTTGCCGGGGATCTCGGACACGCTTTTGTACGCCTGCATCCCCAGGATTTCGCCGCCTTTGGGGTTGACCGGGTAAACGGCGCATTTTTCGGTGAAACCACTGTTGACCAGGTTCTCGACGACACAGTAGCCGAGCTTGGATGGGTTGGATGAAGCGCCTACGATTGCAACTGACTTTGGGTTGAAGAAATTGTCAAGCATAATTTACCTTTTTTCTTGTCTCTGATGGGGTGAATATACAATGGATGGTGCGCTGTATTCCTGCGCGATGCTGTCGAGCGCCGTAACGTGGGGTGGTTCGCTGCTCGCCACATCGGGCAGCAGGTATAACTCCCACGCGCCGTCGAGCGGCAGCAGGGTGTAGACAACGCCTTCGCCATAAGGCTCATAGTCAAAAAGCCCTTCGCGCCCGGAGCCGGGAGGGGACTGGCTCCAGGTGGGAGGTTGTTCGGTCGATGCCCAGGCCCAGTATTGATCGAGCTGTCCGGGGTCGTCGCCGGAAGGCCGGACCAGGTCGAGCAGCAGGCGCTGTCCGTCGTCGTGCCAGCGGACGCCGTAAATGTTCTGTCCCTGCGGTGCTTCCAGGGTGAAGGAACTGCCGCCGCCGATACCGGCGACCTGCACGGCGCTGGCCGACTGGCTGTCCTGGTCGATCAGCAGATAGGCGACCTGGCTGCCATCGGGCGAGACGCTCGGAGAACCGATGAACTGTGCTTCCGGGGCAGTGGCGATTTCCTTAACGGCGTTAACGCCGTCGACGCCGTCAACGGCATCAACGGTGCCGGATGTGGGGGATATGGATACAAGGCGCTGGGTTTCGAAGCCGGGCGCAGCCGGGCTTAAAACCAGCAGGCTGTCGACAGGCCAGGCGATTGGCACCAGCGGGGGCGAATCGTCGAACATCTCCCGGCTGCCGAGCAGAACCGGGTCGCCGCCGTCGGGTGAAACGGAGTCGATACGCCAGTCGGCGCTGCTGAGGGGGGACTCGTCGGCGACCTGCGTATAGGCTAACCCGGCTGCGTCGTCGGCCAGGATCAGGCCAATGATCCGGTAGCCGGGGAGGGGGGTGGCCGACAGCCGGGCGTTTGGCTCGTCCAGGTCCCAGGCGGCGATGCCGTGCTGCTGGCCGTCGGCGTCCCAGACGAGATAAGCCAGGTGACTCGCATCACGCGAGGCAGCCAGACTCGAAGCCTGCTGGCCCTCGTTGAGCGGGAGACCGACGACGGTGATCTCGCCATCGGATGATACGTCGGCGATTTTTGCCGCCTCACCTTCGATGCCGACCCAGACATGCCGGGGGTCGAGCGCCGGGGCCGGTTCGGGGGTGGGTTCGAGCGGGGAAACTTCGGTTGATGGTGTGTCGAGCGGGGGCGCTGGTGTGGGGGTAAGCGTGTGCGGCTCATCGCCGGGGGACAGAATGCCACATGCGGTAAGCACAAAAAAGCAGAGGATCAGCGCCGCAGCGGGCGCTTTTAGGCATACGCCGTACTCAACCATTAGCCGATTGTCCGCAGCAGCCTGCGGAGCATCCACATCTCCCGGGCTTTGTTCTGAGAAATCTTCCGGGCACAATGATCGACTGTCAGGGCAGACTGCCCGGACAGCCAACATGAAACAACGTCATGGGTTTGAAAATACCGGTTATAGTAAGCCACCAATCTGGATATGTCGTGACTTATTCGGTCAACCCACCGAAATTATAGCATGGAAGCATGAGATAAAAAACGGCCTGGGCCGGACACTGAGCTTTATCCGGCATTTGTGTGAAAAACGTCACAAAACAGCATCCGACAAAAAACCCCACCTGCTGCGATGGGGCTTCCTTGATGTCTCCTCCGGACCTACTTCTTTTTCCCTTTCCGGCTTTTCGAGTCGCTGCTCAACACCTCGCCGATTTTGTTCAGCAGGGCCGCCGGGTCGAACGGCTTGAGAATATAGTCGATGGCCCCGGACTCCATCCCGTCCAACACTTCTTTTTCCTGCCCTTTGGCCGACAGAAAGATGACCGGAATTTTGGCCGTGCGGGGGTTGTCTTTGAGTTTCCGGCAGGCTTCGTAGCCGGTCATACGCGGCATACGAACGTCAAGCACGATCAGGTCGGGTCTGACGCGCGGCGCGGCTTTGACCACCTCTTCACCGTTGTTGGTGACAACTACATCGAACCCGCCGAACTTGAGGGTGTAGGTGATCAATTCCCGGATGTCCGGCTCATCTTCAGCGATGAGAATCTTGGTCATGACTCCCTTTCTGCGCATTCCATCGCAGGTGGGTTTCAGGCCGGTGAACCGGCGGTGTACATATCGGTTTCCTCAAATTTGTATGGCAGCCATATGCTGAATGTACTGCCTTCGCCTTCCTGACTTTCGAACCAGACCCGCCCGCTGTGCATCTCGATGATCTGATGAACGATTGAGAGGCCCAGGCCGGTTCCGGCGTGTTTGAAGACGAGCGGCTGGCTCTCACCCCGGAAGAAGCGCTCGAATACCCGTTCTTTGGATTCATCCGGAATCCCGATCCCGGTGTCGACGACATCGATCTGGATGCCCTTGTCATCAGGCTTGATGCTTATTGTAACACTTCCATTGTCCGGTGTGTACTGGTAGGCGTTGCTGACCAGGTTGGTCATGATCTGCATCAGCCGATCATAGTCGGCTTCGATGGGAGCCAGGTCTTCCGGCACCTCGGCGTATAGTTCGATGGTTCGCCCTTCCTCCGTCTTGCGGCCTTCGAAGGCGGTCAGGATATCGCCGACCAGTTCGTCCATTTGAACCGGCTGGATATCGAGTTCGAACTGGCCCTGCTCGATGCGGGAGATGTCGAGCAGGTCGTTCACCAGCAGGCTGAGACGGTCGGCATTGCTCTTGACCGTCTCCAGGAAGCGGCGCTGTTCGGGCGTCACTTCACCGGCAGCGCCAAGCAGCAGCAGGTCGGCATAGCCCTTGATGCTGGTCATCGGCGTTCTCAGTTCGTGCGAGACGCGGGCGACGAACTCGCTCTTGATCCGGTCGGCCATCACCTCGCGGGTGATATCGCGGAAGACGGACACCAGCCCCAGGTATTCGGAGCCGTGAAGCACCGGCGAGACGTGCACCTGCACGACCCGGTCTTCGAATTCGATCTGTTCGGAGAGGAACTCCCCGGCGTATTCGCGCGGGCTGGCCTGCCACGCTGCGAAGCGGGCATCCCAGGTTTCAGCCCCGGAGCCGTACAGTCCGGTCAGTTCGCCGGAGGGCCGTCCGAGCACCTGGTCACGGCGGAGGCCGAGTGTGCGCTCGGCGGCGGCGTTGAACAGGATGATCTCGCCGGCCTGGTCGGACACCATCACGCCGTCGGCGACGGATTCAAGGATGGCCTGGCTCTTGGCGGCCTCGGTTTGCTGGCTGCGGAGCATCACGCCGAGGCGTTCGGCCTGGTCACGGATCAGGCGGTAAAGCTCGGCGTTGTTGATCGCGTTGGCGACCTGCCGCGCCGCCGCCTCGACCAGCGTGAGATGGTCTTCGCTGAAGGCTCCCTCGGTGTTGCTGTTGAAGAAGATACAGCCAAGCACATCGCCGGTGGCGACCAGCGGCGCGCCAAGCAGCGACCGGCGCTCCTCGGTGCCGGGGATGTTGGCCCAGCGCGGGTCGACCTGGACGTTGTCGATCACCAGCGACTGCTGGTTGTCCATCACCCAGCCCGCCAGCCCTTCGTGGCGGTGGAGTTCGACGCGCCGCCCGCCGGGCGGGAGGGTGGCGTCGTATTCCATCGAGGCGCGGTGGATCAGCATGTCGGACTGCGGGTCGACCAGGAACAGGGTGCCCGTGTCGGCCCCGACCGCCTCGCCGACCAGTTCCAGGGCGCGGTTCAGCACCATGTCGAGATCGAGGCTGGTCGTCAATTCGACGGCGATCTTGTAGAGCGTATCGATCCGGTCGCGCTCTTCCCTGAGTTCGGCGGTGCGTTCTTCGACGCGCTGCTCAAGCTCTGCGGAGAGCTGTACCATCTGGGCATAGAGCCGGGCGTTGGTCATCGCGGCGGCGACCTGCCCGGCGAAGGTTCGCAGCAGGGCCAGGTCGTTGTCGTCGAGTGGATCGGCTTCGCCGGATGAAACACTGAGCACGCCGAGCACTTCTTCGTCGGAGATAATCGGCACGGCGATTTCGTTGTGCACCCAGTCCTTGATTTCCAGGTAGTCGGGGTCGTCCTTGACGTTCAACACAAGCTGCGGTTCGCCTTGCAGCACGGCCCGCCCGACAATCCCGGCATCCAGGGAAAGGTGTTCGACGCGCGCCGCTTCTTCTTTCGAGAAGCCGTGATGGGCCTGGATTTGCAGCCCGTTTTTCTCGACGGTGAACAGGCCGATCAGCGGGTATTTGAATGCGTTTGCCAGTTCGCCGACGACGCGCTCGAAGATTTCTTGCAGGTCGAGCGCGGAGTTCACCACGCGGGAGACTTCCTGCAAGGTGGTCGTCTCGGAGAGGCGCTGTTCAAGCTCGCTGTAGAGGCGGGCATTCTCGATTGAGACGGCGACCTGGGCGGCAATCGGGTTGAGCACACGCAGGTTGGCCTTGTTGAACCTGACTCGCCCTTCGTAATCTTCGATAGCCATGACGCCGTGCATCTCGCCGGAAACCAGCGGTATGGACAGGAAGGACCGCAGCCCTTCCTCGATATGTTTCAGGCCGAGCTTGGACACTTTCTCCATGACATTGTCGGAGATCAGCAGCGGTTCGCCGCTGTTCAGGACGTAGCTGTACAGGTCGGAATTGGCGTCGACCGGTTCCAGCCCGATGCGAAGCCCGTTCCTCACGGCCAGCGGGAAGGTGATCTTTTCGCTGAATTTGTCACGGCGGGCAATGGTGAGCGAGTTCGCGCCGAACAGCTTTTCGACCTGGCTGATCAACATCTGGTACAGGTCTTCGATGGAGATGATCTGGGTGATCGCCCGGCTGAGTTCGTTGATCTGGGAAAGCTCGTCGAGCCGCTGCTCGGTTTCGTCGTGGAGTCGGGCGTTTTCCATCGCCGTCGCCACCGACGACCCAAGCGCGTTAGCCAACCGCAGGTCGCGCTGGGCGAACTGGTGACCCTCACGGGTGTACCAGAGTTCGGCCATGCCGATGGCCTCGTCACGCACGCCAAGCGGCAGGATCAGCAGCCCGGCGGTCCCTCGCTGGCTCAACCACTCAGCTTCGGCGACCGAGAGGTCGGGGCTGTTGGCTTCGAGCACGATCACGCGCTGCTCGGTGATTGCCTTCGCAATATTGGGGTAGTCATCGAGTTCGAAGCGGTATCCGGGCGCTTCCGCCTGTTCGTCTTTCTTCTTCGACCGGTCATACTCGACGAGCGTGTTCAATACGGTGTGATCGGTATTGAGCAGGGCGATTGCGCAGCCGTCGGCGTTCAACGACCGGGAGAAATATTCGGCGGCGTTGCCGGTGACCGTATCGAGGGCCAGCGACGAAGCGGCGATCCGCCCGGCTTCGAACAGGATGCTCAACTCGCGCTGGCGGGCGACCGTCTCCTGGAACAGGTGTGCGTTCTGGACGGAGATCGCCGCCTGGTTGGTAATCGTCTGCATGAGTTCGACCTGCTCCGGTTCGAACTCGCGGTTGGTTTCCGTCTCTTCGATGGTGATCAGGCCGGTCAGCGCGTTGCCGATGATCAGCGGAACGATGATCACCGATTTATCGCCGCGCCGGAGCAGCGCGTCTCTCATGGATTCCATCCGGTCGTCCTGCTCGATATCGACCACCGGCAGCGGGGCTTTGTTCTGCAAAAGGTAGCTGACCGCCGGGTTGTCCTCAAGTGGAATGGTGATGCTGTCCACCGACCCATCCGGGTTGGACGGGGATTGGATCGCCAGGGTGCCAATCGCCTGATCCTCGTCGAAGAGGTAGACGCTGCCCTGGGCCGCGCCAATCGCGTTGACCAGTTCGTCGACCGTCGTCTGGAGAATGCTGTTCCGGTCGAGTGACGTACCGAGCGTCGATGAGATGCGGTTGAGCAGCGCCAGGCGTTCGGAGCGGCTGTGGAGCGTGGCGGCGCGTTCTTCGGCTTCTTTGAACAGGCGTGCGTTCTGGATCGCGACGGCGACCTGGTTGGCATAAGCCGCCGCGACCTGGGCGTCGGCGGGGGCGTAGGCGTGGGCCTCGGTCTTCTCGAAGATCATGATGCCCGCCATCACCCCACCGCTGACCATCGGCACGCCCAGCCAGCTTCGCAGGTGACCGTGCGTGATCTTGTAGCCGGTATCGTTGATGTCTCCCTCGGAGCGGTCGTCGAGCAGCAGTGGGCGGCCATCCCGCGCGATTTCGCGGAACTGCGGCACCTGTTTGAGATTGACTTTCAGGCCCTTGTTCTCGTCGATTGGGCCGGTGCTGCGCGCGCCGATCAATTCGACCATGTCCGTCCCGTCGACCAGCAGCCAGAGTTCCAGGTGATCGGTGTCGATCACCTCGTTGGCCTGGTCGAGCGCGGTTTCGATCACGTGCTCGATGTCCAGCTCGCCGGTGATCTTGCGTGATGCCTCGTTGAGGGCGGCAAGCTGGCGGCCACGCAGCGCGATGTCGGCCTCGAGCATCGCGCGCTGGGTGATATCTTCGAGCAGGATGACGACGCCCGTCACCGTGTTCTGCTCGTCGAGGCGCGGGTAGAGATAGATATTGAGCGTGCGCACCGCATCGGCGACCGGGTACTGGATGCCCGTCCGCTCGACCGGGCTGCCATTCTCGATCACGGCCTTCAAATCGTCCTGGAGTTTGAAGTCGCGCAGCATGGGTTGGGATTCAAACAGGTTCTGCCCAACTAAATCTTCGCTCCAGCCGTACTGGTCACGAACGAAGGAGTTGAGCGTCTCGACGATCCCCTCGGCGTCGGTGACGATAATCCCTTGCTGGATCGATTCGACGACTGCCTCGGTATAGCTTTGAAGCTCCAGGGTTTCCTGGTAGAGGCGGGTGTTCTCCAGGGCGGAGGCTGCCTGCTGGACGAACAATTCGATGGGGCGCAGGTCGGCGAGGGCAGGGCGTTTTCCATTGGCCGGGCTGCGCAGGTTGATCACGCCGATGATGTCGTTTCCGGCATACATCGGCAGGTAAATCTGGTCGTTCGGATGCCACGCATCGGGACCGGCGTCGGCGAGGGCTGCCGCGTCTGCGTCGTCGACGATATCGACGATATTGTCGATCACCCACTGGTTTTCATGTGGCAGGAAATAGCACGAACCCAGGCGCAGGGCGCTGAAATCCGGGTCGTCGAAGCGCCGGGTCCAGAAATCGCCCGGCAGCAGTTGATCGGGGAGTGTGCGTTCTTCTTTTTCATCGTACCCGGCGGTTGCCAGGACTGCATTCGCCTCGTCCTCGTTGAGCAGGGTGACGGCCACTTTCTCCCAGCCGACCGAGCGAATGCCGCGCGCGATGATCGCCAGCCGGTCGTGGAGGACACGGGTCTGCTGGAGGGCGGTGGTGATCAGGTGGAGCTGCTGGAGCCGGTCGCGGTCGCTGGCAGCCAGCGCCGCCTCGCTCTGCACGGCCTGGTAGAGCCGGGCGTTCTCGTACTCGACGACGATCTGGCTGGCAAGCAGGGTGAACATATCGCGGTCGTCATCGCCAAAAGCTGCGCCGCTGCGCGTGCTGCCGATCAGCAGCACCCCGCCGACCGTATCGACCTGCATCGGCAGGACGATGAAGGTCTGGGTGTTGAGCGTCTGGGCCAGCTTCGCCGCGCGGGTTTTGCGGTCTCCCCCCCGCGCGTAGACGACCGGTTCCTGTGTCTCGTAGACTTCGACCAGCAGGTCGGTGCCGTTGAGCTTCTCGGCGACGTACTTGCTGCCAAGCAGCACCTGCTCGGCTTTGAGTTCGCCGGACAGGCGGCCTTCGGCGGCGATGATCCGCAGTTCGTGTTCTGTGCTGCTTCCCAGGGCGAGGACACACTGGTCGATGTCCATCTCCTCGACCACCGAGGCGGCGATGTCGGCCAGCACCATCTCCGGGCTGCGGGTCGTATCGACGCTTTCCATGATCCGGTGCAGCGCCAGCAGGCGCTGGGCGCGGATGTTGAGCAGTTCGTTCGCCTGTGAAAGCTCGACATCCTTGCGGATCATCTCCTGGGAGAGTTTGTCGAGTTCCTGGTAGCTCTTCTCGAGATTCTTGAGGCTGCTGGCGAGTTCCTCGGCGCGCTCTTCGACCGAGCGGTAGAGGCGGCTGTTCTCGACGATCATCGACGCCTGGTTGCCGAAAATCTCCAGCAGTTCGATGGCTTCGGCACCCGGCTTCTGGCTGTTGCGCGGCTGGTCGATGACCAGCACGCCGATCTCGACATCGCTCGACGAGTGCAGCGGCACCATCAGCACGTCGCCGTAGTACCAGCGGCCCGTCTTGATCAGGTCGCCGGGCATATCGGCGGTGCGCGGCGGCAGCCCCAGTTCCTTCACCAGTTCTTTACTGTTGGTAAAGGGCACAAAATAGGAGTTGCTCATCTGGTGTGTTTCGCTGAAGTAGGAGGTGATGGTCTGCCAGTCGACCGTGTGAGCGTCGAGCTTGCTCGATTCGCTGATCGAAAGGCCGGAGTAGGCGACATAATGCAGGTTTTCGTGCGCTTCGTCGAGCACGCCGACCAGCGCGATGTTGAACCCGGCGGTTTCGACGATGGCCCTGGTCACCGAGGTGAGGTTCCCCTCAATCGACTGGTCGCCCCGGAAAGCGCGGCCCAGTTCGAAAATCTGGGTCATCTGCTCGGCGCGGCGGCTGAGTTGATCGGAACGCTCGACCTGTTCCATGTGGCGCGTGGCGTTGGTCACGGCGATGGTTGCCTGGGACGAGAGCGCCTGGGCGAACTCAGCAGCGCTCTGTTTCAGGCCCCTGGGCTTATCGCTGTACAGCCCGATCACGCCGACCGAACGGCCTTCGAACAGGATCGGGACGAGCAGCGCCGACTGAGCGCCTTCGATGGGCCGGGGGTAGTGGGAAACCTTGTTGAAATCTTCGATCAGCAGGGTTTCGCCGCTGCGGGCCGCCGCCAGTTCCAGGATGCGGGATTCTTCGCCAAGCTGGGAGCCGTAGCTCGTCAGGGGTTTCGATATCTCGCCTTTTTCGTGGAAGTCGAACACCACGACGTTGGCCCAGGTCGCGCCTTCGGCGCGCTGCGCTTCGACCGCGATCACTTCGAGAATGCGTTCAAGCTCCAGCGTGGCGTTCAACTCGCGGCTGACGCGCGAGACCGAACGCAGTTCGGCGGCGCGCTTGCGGAGCGTTTCGTCGGTGTCCTGGTAGAGGCGGGCGTTGTCGATCAGCGCGGCGGCCTGGCCCGCGAAGATCGAGATCAGCCGCTGGTCGTCGTCGGCAAAATCGGAGCCGTCGGTCTTGTTCGATACCTGGAGCAGCCCGAAGCGCCGTCCACCGGCGCTGAGTGGGGCGAGCATGATCGTTCGCAGGTTGACGCTGCGGGCGATCTCGCGGATGCCCAGCATGTCGATCTTCTCGTCGGTAAAGACGCTGTTCGAGACGAAATAATCCAGCTCGCGCCAGACATCGCGGGCCAGCCCGCGCTTGCCGACGTTCAGCGTGTATTGTGCGGCGACTTCATCGTCCACGCCGTAGAACGGTTTGCGGGCGATGAGAATATTTTCTTCCGGTTCGTGCAGCAGGATGCCGCAGACTTCCACTTCCAGCAGTTCGGCGATGCGCTCGGTAAGCTGGTCGTAAAGCTCCTCCGGGTTGGTGAAGGCGCTCATCGTCTGGGCGATCTGCTGGAGGCCGGTCAGTTCGGCGACGCGGCTCTGCTCCTGCCCGTAAAGCTGGGCGCTGGCGACCAGGATCGCGGCCTGGTCTGCGTAGGTCTGGAGCAGCCGGATGTCTTCCATGCTGAACACGGTGCCGTCGATCTTGTTGGAGACCATCAGCACGCCGTTACGCTCGTCGCCGACCGTCATCGAGGCCAGGGCAATGGTCTTGACACCGGCCATCTCGACCAGTTCAGACATGTTCAGTTCTTTGATCAGGTGGTCGCCGACGACGTTGTTGCTGAACCAGTAGTTGACCGTTTCCCACAGGCTGCGGGCCGGGGAGCCTTTCCGCAGGGGGATCGAGAACTGGCTGGCGACGGCGTCGACCATGCCGTAGAACGGGCGCTGGGCGATCAACTGCTCCTGGTCACGGCTGTAGACCAGCACACCGGCGATCTCGGTTTCCATCAACTCGGCAACGCGAATCCCCAACTGGGCGTAAAGCTGGCGCGGGTCTTCCAGGGCGCTGATCGCCCCGGCGATTTTCTGAAGGCCGGACAGTTCGACGACGCGAACCGCCTGGCTGCTGTACTGGCGGGCGTTCTCGATGGCGATGGCGGACTGTTCCGCGATCAGCGATAAAATGGCTTGGTCGGTGCGGTCGAAGCGGTCGGTTTCCTCGCAGTACAGTTCCAGCGTTCCGATGAAACGGTTGCGAACGTAGAGCGGCGCGGCCAGGACGCTTCCAATGGACGGGGCCGTTTCTCTTTCGAGCCGGGGCGGATCGTCGTGGAGGGCCGTATCGGTGATAATCAACGGCTGGCGCTTGTTGACGATCCATCCGCCGTAGCCTTCGCCGCGCCGGTAGACTTCGGCCTCTTTACGGGTGGCTTCGACGAACGCCTTCGGCCCGAAGCGCAGCATGGGGTGCAGAAGCTCGCTGCTCTGATCCCACAGGCAGACCTGGGCGGAATCAAAATTAATCAGCCGCTGGGTACCGTCGAGGGTGGCCTGCATCGTCTCCGACAGGTCGAGCGTCGAACTCATCGCCTGGGTGATCTCGCTGAGGAGTTGGAGCGCCTTGGGCGATCCGCGTTCCTCGCGGTCGAGCACCGGGAGGGGTTCCTCTTCGCTCATCACGACAATGAACTGTGACCGTTCGCCGACGTTGACCCTGTGCGAGGTCGCCTCGATCTTCAACTGGCGAATGGCGAAAGTCGCCTGCCCTTCCATCGCGAACAGTTCAAGAAACGCATCGGGGGGTTCGACCCGCTGGGCAAGCAGCCATAGATCGGGTTCTTCGTTTTGCAGTTCGAACCACCGGCGGGCCGTCTCGTTGGCATAGGTGACCTGCCCGCCGACGTTGGCGACCAGCACGCCGTTGTTGGCCGAGCCGAGATTGACCGGGGTCAGTTCGTCGTCTTTGTTGAACAACTGCTGGCGGCGGCTGTTGATCCGCGCCGATACCAGCACCCCGGCGACAATCAAGGCCCCGATGACCGATAGCAGTATCCCTGTAGAAACCAATTCGTTCATAGTTCAACCACTTCTGATGAAAAACACCGATAACGTAAATGTATGACCGGTTTTTCACTTCCCAGCCGTTCGGCTTTCGAAATCACTGGCCCGGAACGGCGCTGATAACTCCGCCGGGCTACTTGCTCTCCGGTTTTTTCTCTTCCGGCTTCTCGTCCTTTTTCTCTTCCGGTTTCTCTTCTTTTTTCGCCTGCTGCGCTTTGCGGCGGGCTTCTGCCGCCGCCTCGGTGATCTCACGGATGTCCGAGAACTCGCGTTCGGACGAGATCATCCCGATGGCGATGCGCATCAGCGGAACCAGCTTCTCGCTGCCCATCCCGTCATCGATCTTCGTGCCGCCCTGTTCGCGGTCGACATACGAGTAGTGGCTCTGGACTTCTTCGTTGAACCGCTTCTCGATCTCGGCTTTGATCTCCTCGCCATGCTCCAGGGTGGTGATCAGGACGAAGTTGTCGCCGCCCGCATGACCGATGAAATCCTCCGGCGCGCCCTTGTCGTCGACGATCTCGCTGATCAGCATCGCCGAAAAACGCAGCACTTCATCCCCGGAGACAAAGCCGTACTTGTCTTTGAACGCCTCGAAGAACAGGACACGCATGTCCATGTAGGCCCATTTTTCTTTGCGAAGCAGGTCGCGCAGGGCATCCTCGATCAGCCGCCCGCTGGGCAGGCCGGAGCGTGGATCGGTCAGGCCCATCCGTTCGGAGGCGCGGATCGAGTTGGCGATGCGCAGGTGAAGCTCTTCCATGTCGAAGGGCTTGGTGATGTAATCGTCGGCACCCAGTTCGAGACCGGCGATCCGGTCGGTGCGCTCGTCTTTCTGGGTCAGGAAGATGACGGGGATGTGCTTGGTGCGGGTGCTGGTGCGCAGTGTCTTGCACAGGGTGTAACCATCTGTGTCAGGCAGGTTGATGTCCAGGATGATCAGTTGAGGAAGCTGCTGCTGTGTCTGCTTGAGTGCCGCGTCACCGCGCGTGGCGACTGCGATGTCGTACCCCTGCCCGGTGAAGTATATCTTGAGCATATTGGCTATGTCTGGTTCGTCATCGACAACCAGGATTCTGCCTTTGGACATACGTTGTTTGCCTCCGTGCATCAGGCTCACTACTCTACAGCAGTGTTTTACCCGTGTTCTTGTAAAAACTACGCTATAACCAGGACCTATCCAACCATTGTATCGTTAAAAAGACGCATTACTTCATCTAATTATAGACTAAAAGCAAATTTCAGGCTTGGCGTGAACACATACCGGGAACGGTTGTAATGTTTTGCTAATGTCAGGCGGGCTTCGCGCTGCAAGTATTTCAAATGAACCCCCTTCGTCCGACCTCCGGTCGTCCACTTCCTCCAGGGGGGCAGGTGCGATCCGAATCGTAAGACTCGATTCAAAATGCAGTCCAACCTTGATCGCCCCCAAGTTTGGGGGAGATGTCGCGCAGCGACAGAGGGGGTTGTTTTACCGAGTTTAATTCTTAAGGTTCATCAGTCGGCCACCTCCCCCTTTGCGAAGGGGGAGGCGATTGGACTTTGTCCAATTGATCGGAGTTTCGTCGCAGACGAAACTCCCAAACAGCCGTAAAACGGCTGCCGACCGAGCGGAGCGAGGTCAGGTGGAGGTTAGCCTCCCAGGAGAAAAAAACACCTCCGGTACAGGTTACGCCCGTCCCGGCAGGGGGAAAGTCCGCAGCGCGCGCCGGGCGCGCTCCCGCACCTGGGCGATATGGGCCGGGGAAACCTCCCGTTCGAAGCTGCGCAGCCCGCTCAACCGGAACCCGTGATGGCGCGCCAGCGCGTCGATCTCCCGCACCCGCTCGACCTCGATCCGGCGGCCCAGGGTGTAATCTTCGTAGCGGCCTTCCATCGCCAGCACCATCGTTTCGGCCATACACGCATAGGCTTTGCCGGGCGGGAATCCAAAATCGAAGTGAAAATCGACCGGGCCGGGCACCTCGACCATACCGCCTTCGATCACCAGCACATCCTTTCGCTCCGCCGCCACCTGCTTCGAGACATCACGCGGGCGGGCCACGTCGAGCACCACCGCGCCCGGTTTGAGGTGCTTCGGCTCGATGATCGCCTCGATTGCGCTGGTGACCGTCATGATCAGGTCGGCCTCGTGGATCAGGTTGATGTCGGTGCTGGTGACCAGTTCGGCGCTGCCGCCTTCGCAGCGCTCGCGGACGGCGTCGATCTTCTCCGCGCTGCGCCCGATCAGCGTCAGGTGCGGCACCTGCGTCGAGAGCAGCTCCGAGCAGGCCGATCCAATCGCCCCGGTCGCGCCGACCACCGCCGTCTTTGCCTGGTCGATGTCGATATCCATCAGGCGGGCCGCTTCGAGAATCGCCTGGGCAGCGATGGCGACCGTGTAGGCGTCGCCGGTCGTCACCGGGATGTCGAGGTTCTCGGCGATGGTGATCCCCGCATCGCCCACCACCGACGTAAACGCGCCCAGCCCTAATATCTGCGCGCCCAGCTTTTCGGCCAGGTGCCCGGTCTGGACGATCTTGCGGTAGACGGCCCGTTCGGGGATTTCGAGCATGCGCTGGGGCGTGTAAGGCGCGGCGATGAACCATCCGGTGATCTCGGTTCCGGTTGCCGCCGAACGGACGCTGTCGATCTGCGAGATGTAGACCGGCGGCCAGAAGGTACACAGGAAATGGATCATACTTTCCGGGAGCACCCGCCCCAGGAATGGGTATTTTCGCGTCACGTCGCCTTTCGGGTCGATGGGGTGGATGATGAACGCGAATGTATTTTCCTGGCTTACCACTCTACCTCCATGTTTTGTTCGTACTCGCGTGGATAGCGCCGGGGGTGGAGATCGGCGGAGCGCAGCGCGTGGTGATCGCTTTCTTCGTAGACGATGTTGCCCATGATCACCCGCCGGGTCGGGGAGGCCATCAGGACGACGTCGGATTCTATCGTGCGGGCCGGGTAGACGACCAGCCCGGCCCCCACCCGGCAGTTGTGGCCAACGCAGACGCCCAGCATCGGCAGGGCGATATCGAACGGGTGGCTGTTGACTTCGACCTGGAGCGGCCTGGCTAACAGGTCGAAGTCGGCGAAGATGGTGCCCGCGCCGATATACGAATCACGCCCGATGAGGCTCATCTCGATGGCGGCGCTCTGGGAAACCGTCACCCCGCGCATGAAAGCGCTGAAATAGGCGTTCGCGCCCCAGGCGAACACGCTGTCGTCGCTGATGACGCAGTGATGGATGTTGTTCGCATAAGTCAGGGTGACGTTGTTCCCGATCAGGCTTTGCGATATCACACAGCCGGGGCCGATTGTCACGTTGCTGCCGAGCGTCAGCGGCCCCTTGAGGATCGCCGCCGGGTCGATTCTACAGTTGTCGCCCATGCTGACCGGGCCGTTGACAGCGCGGATCGGCTGGCGTTTGCGCAGGCGCAGCGGGCGGCCTCGCCCGGCTCCCTGGTCGTCGCAGTCGATTTTGTCGCACAGCCCATAGACGATGTTGACCAGGAACAGGTGTACCCAACTGTCGATGGCGCAGACGGCCTGCTCAGGCACCCACCAGGTCAGCCCCTCCTGCCGGTCGCCGTTCAACGGGGGAAGGTTGGCATAGGTGATCTTGCGGGCATTGCTCTGTATGACTACCGGCTCGACCTGCTTGGCCGGGCCGTTCGGGAAATACCACAGGTCGAGCAGAGTCTGGGAGCCGCGCTGATCGTATGACCGGGACAGGGTTTCCGGCGATTGGAGATAATAAGCCGGGTCGTTGTTCGCGAATGCGGCCCGCGCCGCCGTTCCCTGCCCGCGTGCCTGATCCAGAAACGCCTTGATGTATGCCTCGTTGAACCACAGGTTATCGCCGACGACCAGGAGTTCGTCGGTGGTGTTGATCGATTCCAGGTTGTCGACGAAGTTCTCGATGTCGGTGAGCGGTGCGAGGAGATCGCGCTGCCACTGCCTCAACTGGCGGTTCAGCACGCGCAGGTTGCTGGCCGGTTCGTTGAACGGCGCGACGTGGTGAGGTTTACGGATGAATACTCTACGCATACGTCCTATCCCCCTGATCTGGTGTGATTAATCCCCTGCCTGACGATCACATTGTAGGGCAAATCGACCCCCTGCGCGAATGCGCAGGGTCCGCTGCTGCGAATAGAAATACCGGGGGAAATCGAGCCTGCCGGAATCGCCGGTGAAACAAAAAGCGAGGCCGGGAAACCCCGGCCTCGCCGTTCTTCGTAAACTTGATTGTTTAGATCATCTGCCGGTGCCTGCGCCGGTTCTCGATGATCGCCAGCCCGACCGCGCCAGATGCGGCCAGCCCACCGGCGATCCACAGCCAGGCTGTGCGATCTTTGGGCGGTGCGCCGCCGCCGGTCTCAGGGAGCGTGTCGGGGTAGAGCATCACGCAGATTGTCGCCGACTGCGACGGGCCGTAGCCGCTGACCGTCCCGGTGACGCACAACTGTGCGCCTGCCTGCTGCTGGTTGCTCTTGCAGACCTTGCCGCCGGAGGAGCCAGCCGCCGGTCGCGCCCGCAGGCTGCCGCTGCGCATCGAGATGATGTCGGTGAACGGGTAGTCGGTGATCGTCGTCGTGATCGCGATCCGCACGCTCGACCCGGCGGGCATCACGCCGTTGTCGACCCGCGCCAGCGACCCGTCGATATTGGTGCTGCCCTGTGTCGTGCCGATGGAGAGGATGTCGACCCCATCCGGGAACGACGCGGTGAACTCGACCGGGGTCGTGTCGCCGGGGCCGGGGTTGGTGACGGTGAAGATCCAGATGATCGTATCGCCGAC
>DAOUES010000445.1:0-3242 GCA_034430335.1 Anaerolineae bacterium
GCTGCTACAACCTGGCTAAGCGCATTTTTACTAATGATGCTTAAAAAAATACACTTGCGCAACATACTGCCTGGTACCGATGCGTTATATACTCCTACTATACAGTGACCTGCATGGAAAAACGACAGGGAACGGTATCAGAACCGTTACAAATAGTAACATCGGCTGGGGCAAGCAGAAGGCGGTCGATCAGGCGGCTTCGTCGGCGGGGCTGGCGATCTGGAGGGTGACTTTGAACGTAGCGCCTTCGCCCTCGGTGCTGTGGACGCTGATCGCCCCGCCAAAGTGATCGATAAGCTGTTTGACGATGCTCAGGCCAAGCCCGGTGCCGCCGACTTTCGAGCGGCGGGCGTTCGAGGCGCGGAAGAAGTCGTTCCAGAGGAGCGATATTTCCTCTTTGGGAATCCCGATGCCGGTATCGGCGACGGAGATCACCGCGCCGGAGGGACGCTCGACGACGCGCACGGTGACCGATCCGCCGGAGGGGGTGTATTTGATCGCGTTGCCGATCAGGTTGCGGAAAACGCGCACCAGCCCTTCTTCGGTGGCGAGCACAGCGAAAATCTCGAAGGGGGCGTCGTAGGTCAGCGAAACTTTTTTGCTGTCGGCTTCGACCTGCATGCTTTTGATCACGTCGCCCAGCACGGGCTGAAGGGGGATGCGCTTGAGCGGTTCGCGCTGCCCGACCGTCTTGCTCTCGGCCAGGGCGAGCAGGTCGTTGATCAGGTCGAGGAGCATGTCGAGGCGAATTTCGAGCCGCCCCAGGAGGTCCTGCTGCTGCCCGGTCAGCTCACCGGCCATGCCGCGCAGCAGCGTGCGGAGCAGGCTTTGCGCACCGCCGACCGGAGATCGCAGTTCGTGGGTGACCATGCGCACGAACTGGGCGCGGTCGATGTCGGACTGGTAGAGTGTTTCATAAGCCATGGCATTCTCGACGGCAATCGCGCCCTGGGAAGCAATCGCCAGGATGAAATCGGCGTCGTCCTCGGAAAACCGGTGCGGCTGATCGGAATAAGCACGCAGGATGCCAACGGGTTTCCCGCGCCCGATGATCGGCACGGCGACGATGCTGCGAATCCCTTCTTCGGCGATCTGCTGCTGGTACTGGAGGCGGCTGTCGGTTTCGACCTCGTCGATGATGACCGGGTGCCCTTCCAGGACTTCGCCGCTGAACTGGGAGCCGGTGGCATCGACCGGGCCTTTATCGACGTAATTCTGGCTGAGGCCATAAGCGGCGGCCAGGGTGAGATTGTCGCCGGTTTCGTCGAGAAGGCGGATCGAGGCGGCGCGCACGTTGAGCGCCTGGGCAGCGCTGCGGGCGAGCCGGTCGAGGACTTCGTCCAGGCTGAAGATCGAGGAAACGGTGTTGGCCGTGTGCAGAAGCGTGGTGACGCGGCGTTCGCGTTCGACGAGGCGGTTCATGATCGCGGCGGTCAGGTAGACGACGACCGACGAAGTGATCGCGATGAAAATCAACTGGGCGGCGATATACAGCGGCCTGCGATGCAGGTAAAGGGGCAGGGCGGGGATCACGTACCAATGGGGGAGCGCCCCGCTGCGTTCGAGGAGTGATAGGCCGGTCAGGATGGCGATGGTGACGGCCAGGTAAGCATAGGGCATCCACGACGAAAGCAGGATAGCGACGACCACGCCGTGCACCAGGATGAAGGGCAGGACCGGGCTGGTGATCCCCCCGGTGAGGTGGAGGGTGACGATCATCGCCACCCAATCGAATAGAATCTGGAGGATGACGAACTGGCGGGCGCGGCGGAGGCGCGGCTGGCGTTCGAGAGCCGCGAGCGGGCGGGCGGCGAGGGCCAGGTAGAGATTTACGCCCAGGATGACCAGGCCGGTGGCAGCCAGGGCGCGCCAGGGGAGATTGACCTCCAGGACGAGTTCGGCGAAAGCAGTGGCGATCAGCACCAGCGAGCCGACTCCCCAGCGCATCAGGATCAACTGGCGGCAGTCGCCGCTCAGATCGCGCCGGAAAGAGAGATCGGTTGGTTGTGAATCAAAAAAATGATCGTCCATAATGGGCAGCGGCCCTCGGCGACCCGGTTAACATCAGCGATTTAATAACGTGTCAACTTGATCGATCAGCCGGTCCGGGTCGAACGGCTTCTCGACAAATGCATCCACCGGCAGGTAATCCTCGTCGGGGCCGAAGCGCAGCGACGTGGTGGAGTGGATGGCGGTCAGCATGATGATCGGGATGTCGGCGTATTGGGCGTATGGGGAGGTGGGATCAGGGCTGCGCAGCTTGATGGCGAACTGGAACCCCTCGGTGGTGGAATCCATCATCACGTCGAGGATGATCAGATCGGGACGCTGCTCCTTGACCTTCTCCAGCCCCTCGCGGCCATCCCCGGCCTCGATCACTGTGTGCCCGGCGCTCTCCATACACAGGCGAGCCGCCAGGATCATATCGGGATCGTCGTCTATGACCAGAATCGTTGCCATCGTGTTTTCTTTCCTTAAGCCCTCTGTTTTTGTGGGCGAAGGCCGCCCCCCTCTAGTTTTGGCTGCGTCAAAACATCCATCCCCCTCTGGGCCTACGGCCCATCTCCACCAAACTTGGGGGCGATCACCCCCTTCGCCCGCCGGTCGGTCAGTGGGGGTGCGGGCTACTCGGTCTCCTCGGCCACCAGCGGCAGGCGACCGCCGTCTTGCGGCGGGCGCTCGTTGACCTCGGTGAACGGATCGCGGGACAGGGAGGCAAGTTCCCACTCGCCACCCTCCATCACCAGACTGCCCTGGTTGCAGCTTTCGACGCACTGGCCGCAGAAGGTGCAGTGATCGACGCGATAGGTCATCTGGTAGTGCTTGGCCTTCCTGTCGATGACCAGGATTTCGAGCGCCATCGCCGGGCAGTCTTTTTCACACAGGCCGCAGCCGGTGCAGGAATCAGGGTCCCAGACGAGGCTGCCGCGTAGCCGGTCGGGGGTTTTGGTGGGCTGCTCCGGGTAGTTCTCGGTAAAGGGCTTCCTGAACAGCGCCCCGGACACGTCTTTGAACATCATGCCGAATTTCATAATATCTCACTCTACAATCAATGGGTCGTACCCCTGCGAACGCTGCTGATAATACTCGATGCCATAGCGCCGAAGCTGCTCCCACGTCCAGCCGTCGCTGCCGTCGTTTCGATTGATCCGCACCATCCGGTCGTTGCAGGAGAAGCAGGGATCGATACCGGCGAGGATCATCGGGACATCGGCAAGCTGGTGGCCGACGGCGAGCTTGAC
>DAOUES010000446.1:0-11679 GCA_034430335.1 Anaerolineae bacterium
TTCGAGGAACCCCGGTCGGTAGCGGGGCAGTTCGGCCCGATCTGGATCGAACCGGCGGCGGATGCAATCAATCGGCGGGCCGACGACCTGGTCGAGAACGAGTGGGCCTATTACCGGGCATTGAGCGAAGCGGCGGCGAACCGGCGGAATATCGAGCAGGCCGGGGCGCTCTACGCGGCTGCCGTCCGGCTGGCCGGTGATCGAGCCGAAAACGCCCGGCTGGTTGATATCGAGGCGATCTCCAAAGTCGTCGAGCCGGGCGATACGCTCCTTGCCGGATACCCGGAGCTGGCCTATCTCCAACTGGCACAGTCGAACGGATCGCTGCCGGGGATCGAATTGTTGAATCACGAGCAGTTTTACGCCGACAGACTGCGGGCACTGGATGATCAGCATATCCCGGAGGAAGCGGCAGAACGGTTCGCGGCCCGCGATATGGCCGAGGCGATCACGGCGCGGCTCGATCAGGGGATGGTCTACACCCTATCGGATGACGAGCTTTTACGGGAGTATTTCGACCTCGAACCAGTCGGCGATCTCTACCGGGTTTCCACCCGCTGATCCCCCACCGCCAGCGCCGATCCCAACCCGGCCCAGACGACCCACATCAGCCCCATACCTTCGGGCAATGACCAGACGAAATGATCGAGCAGGCCAATCGCCGCCAGCGCGACCGAGATCGCCAGCCATGCCAGCCCGGTCGAGGTGAGTTCCCCGCGCCGCCATGATCGAAAAGCCAGCCCCCAGGGAGTGAGGGTTAGCCACAGCCATGTGATCCCCCCGAAGACTCCCAGTTCGGACGCGACGAGCATCGTAAAATTGTGGACCGGCTGCCAGCGGAACGCCCCGCTGTAGTCATCGGTAATTGTGAAGGCTTGATCAGCCGCCACCGAGAAATTGTGCCCGCCGACTCCGATCAACGGGTGTTCTTTGAGCAGCAGCATGGCATCCTGCATCAGCAGTTCGCGATCTGAGGTCGAGGCGCGGGCAGCGGTCGGCGAGAAGCGCAGCCCGACCGGACGGCTTTGCGTGGTGAGGAACATCGCGGCGGCGATCAGGGTGACGATCAGCGGTGTAAGCAACGCCCGCAGGCGATTCCGTAGATCGGGTTGGACGAGGTGCCCTGTCAGCAGAACGGCCCCGGCCAGCCCCAGCCCGACCCAGGCGGTTCGTGAATAGGTCAGCGCCAGCGCGGAGGCGATCAGCCCAACTCCGGTGACCTCCAGCCATGAGCCGCGATCTGATCGGGACAGGATGCGCCCGGCGAGCAGCAGCGCGGCGGCGATTAGAAATGCACCCAGCACGTTGGGATGAGCGGTGAAGCCAAACACGCGCAGGTAGAAAATTCCCTCCGATTCGACCACCGGCACAAGGTGCGGATCGGCGGTCACAATCGTTTCGAAGGGCAGCCCGACCGACCGGCGCAGCGGGTACTGGAACATCCCCAACAAGGCGTTGGCGCAGCCGGAAGCGATCAGCGCCCCGGCAATCTGATCGAGCGGCGTCCGGGCGATCATCAGTACCAGTCCGGCCATCAGGCACAATCGCAGCGCCAGAACGAGCGCCAGCAGCGGCAGGCGGGCGGTAGGTGCCGAGATCAAGGAGAGCAGCGCCAGCGCCAGCGTTCCGCCGATCAGCCAGCGCAGCGACGGCGGCACGTCGAACAGGCGCTTCCCTTCATTGGCGAGATACAGCACAAAGGCCAGCGCCAGCGGAATATCGGCGAGGTTGAGGTAGGCCGCGCAAAAAGCGGGTACGACCGTCGCCGTCAGGGTGGGATCGGGGTAGTGGATCGCCAGCTTGTAGTGGAAGGGGATCAGGAAAATGGCGAGCAGCAGCACACCGCCGCGCAATATGGTGATCCATTTTGGGCGTGAAGAAGCACCCCCTCTGTCTCCTGCGGAGCCATCTCCCCCACCGGGGGCGAATAAGTTGTTTTGTGTTTTGGGCGTGAAAGCTCGCCCCCCTCTGTCGCTACGCGACATCTCCCCCTGCCAGGGGGCGATATGAACGTTCTGCGCTTTGTGCGCAACAGAGCACCCCCTCTGACGAACCTCCGGTTCGCCATTTCCCCCACCGGGGGCGATCTGGGTTGGCTTTGCTTGTGCATCCATCGTCGATCCGTTCATGGGTGCTGTCCGACACGGTAAATCCCCGATTCCGGGGTCATGATGAAATATTCTTCGAAGACCTCGTACTCGTCCACCGCGTAGACGGGCCGCCCCTCTTGCTGCGCCTGTTCGAGTATGTCGGCGGCGTCGCGCACCCAGAAGCGCTGGGCGGCGTCGGCGGGCAGGTTCCTCTCCCGATAATACGCCAGCCTCCCCAACCCGAACAAGCCCCAATCGAAGATTTCGACATCCGGGCGCTGGCCTTCGACGATCTGCAGGTACTTCAACGGGGTGGCGGTCGACCACTCGGCGGCGATCAGCGCTCCCGGTTCGGCGTCGTCGAGCACCACCTCCGCCCGCTCCCGGTCGGCCCGATCATGGCTGCGATCTACCTGCGGGTAGTTGACGGCGGCAAGGCCGATCAGCAGCAGGCCGACGGCGGCAGGCGCGATCCATCCGGCGGTGGGACTTTTCAGCCAATTGCAGGTTGCTTTAATACTCCCGCCAATGAAGATCGCGGCGATCATCAGCACCGGCAGGAACATCTCGATCTTGTCGTCGACGCGGTACCCGGCGTAGAACAGGGCCATCGGCAGGGCGATCAACAGCAGGGCGATGGCCCACCGGCGTTGATGGCGGATCATCCAGGCGAACCCGGCCAGCGCCAGCAGCGCGCCGATCCCATACCAGGCCGACCATACCAGCCGCAGCACGGCGGCCAGTTCGCCCAGATACTCTGGCAGGCTGTAGGCAAAGACCAGGTGGCGAAACATTGCCCCGCTCACCATCCACCACATGCCGGGCAGGGTGGTCAGGTCGACCTGTAGATCGGTCGCGTAGTTCAGGGGCGGGTTGGCAGCGGCCCTGATCGGCAGGTAGAGATAAAAGAGCAGGCTGCCCAGAGCACAGAAAATCGCCGGGATCAGCACGGCGGGGCGTTTGATCAGTGCACGGACGGGTTCTGAATGCAGCAGTATCGCGGCGATGCCGACTCCGGTCAGCAGCCCCGGCGGGCGGTGGGCGAGGGTCAGGCCAAAGACAGCGGCCAGCAGCGCCAGCTTCCCCGGCGACGGGGCCTCGATCAGCCGAAGGGTCAGCCAGAGCGACGCGGCCAAAATCGCCAGTTGGAGTGTGTAGACCTCGGCGACGACGGCGCGATCCCAGACCGGGAGGCACAACCCAAAGTCCAGCGCCGCGAAGCAAGCCGCGAGGCGGTCGGAAAGCAGGTCGCGGAGAAAGGCGGCCAGAAACCCGGCAGCCAGCGCCCCGAAGAAGGCCGACATCAAATTGACGCGGAAGGCGACTTCCCCGACCGGGATGCGGCTGAATCCATACCCAAGCAGCAGGTAGAGGGGATAACCCGGCGAGTGGACGATTCCCAGGCAGGCGCTCCCGGCGGCTAACTCGGCGCTGTCGTACGGTCCGACGGTGCGCTGGGTGGTCAGCGCGTACAGGGTGAACGTGATCAACCCGGCGATGGCGGGCAGCCACCGGTCGAGGGAATCATGCTGTTTCTGGGAGGGCAATAGTTGGTTCATAAGCTGATTATCAGGTAGATTGTCCATCATAGTAGGCCGCTTTTGCGGGGATTTGTCAAAGGGTGGGCTATGAAGATCGGAATTATTGCGGATACGCACAACCACAAGGCTTATTCTCAATGGGCGCTGCGCCAGATGCAGGATCAAGGCATTACTCAGTTCATCCACTGCGGCGACGTGACGACCGATAAAATTGTGACGCTCTTTACCGATCTGAAAGGTGCCTTTGTGTTCGGAAACATGGACTATAATCGCCGGGAACTGGAAGACGCGGTCGCGTGGTTGGGTACCGGATCATCGATCCGCTATACGCAGAAGCTCACCCTGAACGGGAAGCGGATCGCGGTGTGTCACGGCCACGAAGCGGGGCTGCTCGACGAGTTCATCAAGAGCGGGTTGAATGACTACGTCTTTCACGGGCATACCCACGCTCGCCGTGACGAGCAGATCGGGCGGACGCGGGTGATCAACCCCGGCGCGTTGAGCATCTCACGCTCAGGGGCAACCCCGTCGATGTGCATCCTCGATCTGGAAAACGGCGAGGCGCAGTTTATCGAAGTCCCTTGACACCCAACCGCTTGCGGAGCGATGCCCAGAGCACCTGGAACTCCTCGATCTTGAACAGGGCGACCATCCCTACATACACCCCGGCCCCGACCAACCCCGGCAGGCCGACGGCGATCACTTCGGCCAGCCCACCCCCCGCCGGGAAGAGGACCTCGACGCCCTTCAACGCGCCAAAGGTCGCCAGCCCCATCAGTGATACGGCCACAAGTACCAGCCCCAGCGTGCGGTAGACCCCGTGCTGGCGCATTCCGCCCAGACGATTTCCGAGAATCAGCCCTGAAATTAACGTATGCAGCAGGTGCTTGAACGAATCGGCGATCATCAGGCTGAACAATCCCCAGGTGGGCAGCAGGCCAACGGCCAGCAGCAGGTAGACGACGATGGTTCCCACCCCGATGATCGACGGGGTGATCGTGTCCTGCCGGGCGTAAAAAGCAAAGACGAGCAGCAGGTCGATGGCGGCGAAGGGCAGTCCAAGCAGGTAGAACCGCAAGGCCCAGGCGGTCATCAGCGTATCGTAGAACATGAAGTCGCCGTGTTCGTAAAGCAGGGCAACGACCGGTTGGGCAAGGATGTACAGCCCGACCGTCGCCGGGATGATCAACACGATCACCAGCCGGAGGCCCTGGGCAAGCGTCTTCTTGAACTGCTCGCCGGGGCCGTTCCCCTGCTCACCGGCGGCATGGCCGGAAAGGGTCGGCAGGACGGCCAGCGAGATCGCCGTTGCCACCAATCCCTGGGGAAGCTGGGTGAGATAAGTCGCGTAGCCCATCCACGAGATGCCGCCTTCGCCGGTCTGGGAAGCGAGCCGGTAGCTGATCGAGCGGCTGACCAGAACGTCGAAGAGCAGCGGCACCAGGCTGGGCGCGTAGAGAACGGCCACCCGCCTTAGCCCGGAGTGAAACAGGTTCAACCGGAAGCGCAGCCCGCTGTTGTGCAGGCCGGGCAGTTGAAGGATCACCTGGAGAACCGAGCCGAACAGCAGCCCGGCGGCCATCGCCGCGACGCCCATCTGCCGGTGGAAGAGCAGGGCAAGCGTGACGATCCCGATGTTGAAGATGGCGGCAGTAAAGGCGGGATACGTGAATCGCTTGAGTGAATATAACAGGCTCGACAGAATCCCGGAGAGGCTCAGGAAGATCACCGCCGGGACGGTGATCCGCAGCAGGCGGGTTGCCAGGGCGAGCACGTCCGGGTCGATGCCGCTGCCAAGCATCAGCCGGGCGACGTTCGGGGCGGCCAGTTCGAGGATCAGGATACAGACGGAGAGGACTAAAACGGCCAGGTTGATCAGGGCGCTGGCCAATCGCCACAGTTCTTTACGGTCTTTTTCGGCGACGGCGCTGAAAACCGGAACCAACGCCCCATTCATCATCCCCCCGATCAGCAGGTCGTAGAGCATGGTCGGAACGAAGGTGGCGATGTTGTAGGCATCGATTGTGCCCCCTGCCCCGAAGAAGTGTGATTTGACCGTCTCCCGGACGAGTCCCAGTACCCGGCTGGTGATGTTCCCCAGTGCCAGCACACTCGCCGAACGGGCGATCTCGGCTGTTTCCTGCGCGTCGACACCGGGAGGTGGTGCCGGTTGTAAGTCTTCGATGGTGGGTTCAGGGGGCATGCCTGTGTCCAGTTTCTTCTCGTGAAGTCGCTTGCCGATCAAGGTGCCCGATTGTACTGTGCTCAAATAGGGGCTGCAAGACGCTGGTTCGTCGGCTGGCTTGCGCCCACCCTACGGGTTATGATCGGGGTATGGATGCCGCCCTCATGAAACTGGTCGACGATCTGGCCGCGCTGCCCGGCTCGGATCGGCTGTTCAACCCGTACACGCCAACCGGCGATCCGGGGGCGGCGATCCGCCGCGCAAACCTGACCCGCTATTTGAACGATATGCGCCGTTTCGAGCCGCGCCTGATCTTGGTCGCCGAGGCCCCCGGCTACCGGGGCTGCGCGCTGACCGGTATCCCGGTCACCAGCGAACGCATCATGCTCAAGGGGATCGATAAGTGGGGACTGTTCGGCGATGGCTACCGGCCCACCAGCGATCATCCACAGGGAGTGGCCGAAATGACGGCGACGATCCTGTGGAATGCCCTGGTCGACCACATTGATCATCCTCCGTTGATCTGGAATACGGTCCCTTTACATCCCCATCAACCCGGCCAGCCGCAGTCGAACCGCACGCCGACCGCTGCCGAAATCCGGATGGGCCAGCCGTTCGTCGAAGCGGTGCTGGCGTTCTACCCGATTGACACGATCCTCGCAGTGGGGCGGAAGGCGCAGCGCGCGCTGGCCGATCTGGGCTGCGACGCGATCCCGCTGCGCCATCCATCGCAGGGCGGGAAAGCCGAGTTCGTTGCAGGATTGAAGCAGGCAGTGGGATAACAACCTATCCGTAAATTCACTTCGTTCATTTCGGATAGGTACAAAAACGGACCTGTCAAGATGATTTGGACAGATTGTAAATTCGGCGGTTCAAGCCGGGGTGTGGGACTCTTTTCCCCCGGCCTTTGGCTGGCGTGCATCTTCTTCGTCTTTTCGAGCGTGCAGCACTTTGATCGGGATCGTGACGGTGGTGAGGGTTCCGCTGCCCGGCTCGGAGTCGATCTTCAGCGTGCCTTCGATCAGCGTGGCCCGTTCGTAGAGATTGATCAACCCCAGGTGTCCCTCGCGCTCGCGTGCCTCTGACAGCGCCTGCTTGACGTCGAAACCTTTGCCGTCGTCTTTGATGCCAAGCACCAGCATTTCCTGGTGTATGCCCATATGGATCTGGATCAGGCTGGCTTCGGCATGTTTGCGGGCGTTGTTCAGCGTTTCGGTGACAATCGAGAAGAGCGTCTGGGTTGTGTGCGAGTCAAGGAGTTGATCACAGCTATCTTCTATGTTTACTTCGATAACCTGATCGTAGGTTTCTCTCATCTGGATGGCAAGCTGCTGCAATCCCGCCTTCAGCCCTTTCTCAAGTGACTTGGGCCTCAGTTCGAACAGCATCGCCCGGATTTCCTTGGCGGTGCGCCGCGCCATATCTTCAATTTGATACAGTTCGTTCATCGCTTCGTCGGGTGTTTTGTCGATGATCCGGCGGATAAAGTTCAACCGCATTGTGATGGCCGATATGGTCTGGGTCGGCCCGTCGTGGAGATCGGCGGCAAGTTGAGCGCGGGCGACTTTTTCCACTTCGACGATGCGGTCGCGCTGTTCGAGAAGCGAGCTGTACAGCTTGGCGTTGTTCAACGAAGCGGCAGCCTGGTTTGCGATTGCCCCCATCAGCTTGATATGGATATCGCTGAAAGCGTTTTTCTGTTTGCTGCCGGTCAGCAGGATGCCGTAAGCATCCTGACCGGAACTCAGGGGCAGGCACAGGACGGTTTTGCAGGTGCGGAAGCTCTTGAAAAGACTCAATTCAGGGTCTTCGTCGGGCGCGTTGGTGACGATAGGTTCTGATAAGTTGATCGCTGTGGCGATGACTCCTGCCGTGCCGGGTACGACGACATCGTGATCGATGGGGGCCAGGGTCTGGCTGGCCCGCATCATGCGTAAAATCGTGCCGGTTTCGTTATCTACCTCGTCGAACAGGAGGATAGCCCCAAACAGGGGGCCTTTGACCCCCACCCGTTCGAGACCCTCCAGACCAAAATCGACGGCAGAGTTCAATACCCGCGTCGGATCGAGTTTGGAGGCGCTGAGAACTTCTGCCATGTCGATGAAGACGCTCATGTATTCGGCGGTCCGGTTGTGATTCGCGCTTTCAGACTGGCTGCTTACGAATCGCCGTCGGCGTGGGGCTAACATGCGGTCGCGAATGAGCAGGTTAGCCAGGGGACCAGCCGCCGGAAGGGACAGCAGCACGGTCACCAGGGCGGGGTTGTCGAGAGATACCTGTGCAGGATTGATACAGGAGATCGCCAGCAAGATCGCCGCCGTAGCGCTGCCGACGATCAGGCCGGTTACCCAGGAATAGTAAAGCCCTACCAGTGCAACGGGCAGGATTCCGATCCAGGCGACGCGAAGATCGATAATGGCGACGGCGGCGACCGCCAGAATGAGATCGATGGAAATGGCAAGCAGTGTAATGAAGGAATACCAGTGCTCCTGGAGGATGAACAGCGCAATCAACAGGTTGGTAACGGCTGCAATGACGATGACATACAGGATCGGAACGACATCTCGTTGGGGGATACCCGGCCCAACGAAAGTAAAAACCAGCAGCGCTGCCGGTAATGCCCAGCGCAGCCCGAATATTCCCCACTCCTGACGTCCAGGTTTTACGCGCTTGAACACAAGTGATCCGTCCAGTCTGACTACCGGGTGATTTGATCCATCGCTATCACCGTCATTATAAATTAAAAAGAGGGCAAATACCGCCGTCAAAATTGCAATAGTCTATCATTTTCATGAAATATTCAGGCACCTGCTTTTGAACCTGCGGTCAAGACCTATAGACCCTGATAACAATGGATTTCGACCAGCCAGTGCTCAAATATTACCGGTGAAGTGGCCTGCTTGCCGAAAATCAATAATGCAAAATAGACGACATTGGCGTACTATCCTACAATCACGCCATAGTAAGTAAGCGCCGGGGATCGAACCTTTTTGGGTATGTGCTGATTGATCCAATGGAGTGAATACCGTGCCAGAACAACCTGATAAACGACGAATCTACCTGGGTATGTTTTTGATCGCCCTGACCTCGCTGGCCCTGGAGATCACCTTTACCCGGTTCCTGAGCGTCACGACCTGGTACCATCTGGCCTTTTTTACGATTGGCACCGCCATGCTGGGGATGACCGCCGGGGCGACAATCGTCTACCTCAAACCGGAATGGTTTGACGAGAATAAACTGTATCACACTATCACAGAAGCCTCGTTTGCCTTTGCCCTCGTCACCCCTTTTTCGCTTGTCATCCTGTCGATCACGCCCCTGGGCAATCCTGATTTCTCGATCCCTGCCAGGATTCTCTTCACACTGGTATCGACCACCGCCTGCGCGGTGCCCTTCTTCTTTTCGGGGATCGTCGTTTCGGGGATTCTGACCAGGTCGACGCTGCCCTATGGTCATATCTACGCCAGCGATCTTTTGGGCGCGGCGATGGGCTGTCTGCTGGTGTTGGGCGGCCTTGAGCTGTTCGATGCTCCCAGCCTGATTATCCTGTGTGCTGCAATCGGTGCCCTGGCCGGGCTGTGTTTTGCCGCGCGACCAATCGACGCCCGGCAGAAACGGGTCGGATTTCTCCTTGTCGCCAGTCTGGTAGCGCTCTCTATCGTCAATACGCAGATGCGCTGGCTGCGCCCCTATATCGTCAAAGGGTACAAGGACAACATCTCTGATTACCAGTATGAGAAATGGAATTCTTTCTCTCACGTGGTGGTCTATCGAGAGGAAACAGGGTCTCCCTGGTATTGGTCGCAGAGTTTTCAGTCCCCGGAGTTCACCGTCACCCAGCACATGATGCGCATCGACGGTTCTGCCGGGACGACCGTCCACCAGTTCCGGTCTGACGAAGATATTGAGTTCCTGTACTATGACGCGACGAACATCGCCCATTATCTACGCCCTGATGGGTGGGCCTGTGTGATCGGTGTGGGCGGTGGGCGGGATATTCAATCGGCGCTGCTGTTCGGGCACGACCATGTGATCGGCGTCGAACTCAATCCGATCTTTACCCGGCTGCTTCGCAATGAGTTTGCCGACTTTGCCGGGCTGTCTGATCGGCCCGATGTCGAACTGGTGACGGACGAGGCACGCAGTTACTTTTCACGCACGGACGTGGAATGCAGCGTGATGCAAATGGCGCTGGTCGATACCTGGGCGGCAACCGGCGCGGGAGCCTATGCTTTATCCGAAAACAGCCTCTATACCGTCGAAGCCTGGCAGGTGTTTCTCAACCGGCTGGATGACGGCGGCGTTTTTACCGTGTCGCGTTGGTACAATCCCGACAATCCGGGCGGAATAGGCAGGTTCGTCAGCCTGGCCCTGGGGACGCTGTTCGAATCGGGGATCGATACGCCTTCCGAGCATATGGCGGTCGTCTCGAACGGCTACATATCGACGTTGATCATGAGCCGGGAACCGCTGACGGATGACGATATCAGCACGCTGCGGGTGGTCAGCGATGATCTCGATTACGAGCTGACGATTCTGCCCGGCCAGCCGACCGCCGATCCCACTTTGCGGGCGATCATGGAAGCCCGGTCGATGGCCGATCTCCTCGACATTGTGGGGGCGATGCCCTATAACTATACTCCTCCGCGTGACGAGAGTCCGTACTTTTTCCACCAACTGCGTTTCAGGAGCCTGGGGGCGATCTCGCTGGACGAACCGGAAGAAGGTGTGATCAGGGGCAACCTGGAAGCGACAAGAACGCTGGCCCTGCTGATCATTTGCCTGTCGGTGCTGGTGGTCGCCACGATTGTCGTACCGCTGCTCATCAAAAAACGGAATCTATCGAGGTTGGGAGAAAATCCACCGGCTGTGATCTGGCCTGCTGCGGCCTATTTCTCTCTGATCGGCATCGGGTTCATGTTCACCGAGATCGGGCTGATCCAGCGGATGTCAGTCTTCCTGAGTCATCCGATCTACGCGCTGGGGATTTTGCTCTTCACGATTATTCTCAGCGCCGGGATAGGCAGCTTACTCAGCGAAGGGCTTCCCCTGACAAAACGGCCCTGGGTGTTCATCTATCCGGCGGTGACTGCGGCGGCGATCCTGGGGACCTACTTCTTACTTTCGTACCTGATCGGGCGGATGGTGACGGCCACCATGCCGGTCAAAATCGTTACCTCGGTGCTGATCATTGCCCCGGTCGGCATCCTGCTTGGCTTTTTCTTCCCGACGGGGATGAAGTTGGTCGATGCTCTCGGCGCGGAGGAGACGCCCTGGTATTGGGCGCTGAACGGTATCTTCGGGACGCTCTGTTCCGCACTGGCCGTGTTCCTGGCGATATTCAGCGGTATATCGACCAATTTCTATGTCGCTGCGGCTGCTTATGGGCTGGTCGTCGTCTTTGTTTACCGGATCGCTGTGCGGAGGCAGGACGGCTGATCGCCGGTCCGATATTCGTGGGTTTGAATCAAAAAGCCCCTCTGCGGGGCTTTTTGTATGGGCACGACAGGACTCGAACCTGTGACCTCACGGTAGATTTAGAAAAATTCCTTAGTACACAAAATCGCATCAAGCATTTTCCCGAACCTGTTCCGGGCGCTTTTTAGGAGCTGCAGGTCGTTGTTTTGACCATGCGGTTTTCTTTGCGTTGGGTACTGATTACTAAACGGAATAGGAACGGAAAAGAGGAGGGAGATAACCAGTGAATGACTACAGCTATAGCAGGCAAAGAACCGGTGAGTGGATAAAGGCATGGCGTGTTGTTGCTGGCTACTCACAGCAGTCACTGGCGGATGCTGCAGGTGTCCAGAGGTCTACGATTTCAGATATTGAACACGGCAAGGTCGCGCCCAGCATTGAGACG
>DAOUES010000447.1:0-1786 GCA_034430335.1 Anaerolineae bacterium
ATGGGGATGGCGCCGCGCTGGAGACCGTCTCCGTCTCCGTCGACTACGAGCGGCGTTGCACTTCCGGCCCCGAGGTCTTTATCGGCGACAACGACGCCGATGACGGCACCGTGTGTTCGGAGGGTCCCTTCTGGATCAGCAACGACATCGTCAACCGCCTCCAGGACGACTTTGTCAGCGAGGGTGAGGGGTTCTCCCCGCACCAGAACCCGGTGCGCGGCGAGCCCAACTATCTCTACGCGCGCGTGCACAACATCGGGGATCAGGACGCCGACCGGGTGGCGGTCACGCTTTACTGGGCCAACGCAGGTCTAGGCTTGCGCTGGCCCGACGACTGGAAGGAGATCGACACGGTGCGCGTCGACGTCCCCCGGGGCGAGTCGGTCTGGACGGAGGGGATGGCGTGGGACCCGCCGGGCCGGGCGGGCGACGAGCATCTGTGCATCCTGGCCGTCATCGAGTCGGATGATGACCCCGTCACGCGCGAGGGCGACGTGCCCTGCGATAACAACATCGCCCAGCGCAACCTGCACGTCCTTGACCTGTTCCCCGGCGAGGAGGACGGCACCATCGATCAGGTGTCCTTCGACGTCACCGCCCCGCCGGAGGACAAGATGGGCATCATCGACGTCGCGGTGATCGTCCCCGATGCGCCTGACGGCACCCAGGTGTGGATCGCCATGCCGGATGACCTGTTCGAGGATTGGCAGAACGCGGGCGGTGAGGTTCTGGGCGGCGTCGTCAGAGGCGATCGCATCCGGGTCGACCTGGGCGAGCGGGAGACCATCATCCGCGGCGTCCCGCTGGAGCCCGAGGAGACTGCACGTTTCGAGCTAGAGATCGAGGCGCCCATCGACGAGGAGACGGAACCTTTCAGCGTGACCGTCGTCGAGCGCGTGGACGGCCGGGATTGGGGCGGCAACACCTACTACTACGTCCCGCCGCCCCCGCCCTCGTTCGCCGCGAGCCTGGAGGACATCCAAAGGCTGATCGAAGAGAACATGATCATCATCGGAGCCCTGCTAGGCTGCTGCGGGCTCGTCGCCATCGGGATAGCCGTAGTAGCCGTCGCGGTGATGGCCATGCGCAGGCGCTAGGTTTGCCGCCCATTGGAATACGTGAATAAGGCTCAGAACAATACTGTCCGGATAAACCGGCGATGAGTGCAACTTAACAATAAGCGAGCCGCCTGGTAACATGCTGTATCCCTGACAAGGAGCAGCATGATGAGCAAACCAGGCGACTCTGAACAACATTGTATCAAACTCCCCGCTGTTCCAACCGCTTGAAGCAGCCCTGGCACAACAAGAACGGGACCATATGCCTCACCATCGGGAGGTTTTGCACTTTGCACAGTTCGTGCGCTTGTTGGTCTATCACTTCGTCAAATCTTGCGAGTCTGGCCGTCAATTGCTGACCGACATCCTGAGTGCGACGTCCGAGTTGGGACTGCCAAAGGTGAAACGCTCGACCTTTTTCGACGCCTTTCAACGCTTTCCAGTGGCCTGGTTTGCCAGCTTGTTGTCTTTCCTTCTTGCGGCGACGGTCTGGAAGGCCATTCCCGAACTGGATGCACTGGGCAAGCTGTACTGCATAGACGGGTCGATCTTTCCAGCGATTGCCTCTATGCTGTGGGCTGAATACACAAGTCGCCATCAGGCGATTCGTCTTCATCTGTGTTTCGAGCTCAACCGCATGATCCCTGCCCATTTCTTGGTTGGTACAGGCAAGTCGAACGAGAAGAAAGCGCTGCTACAAATGCTGGAAGCCGGTGTGACCTACATCG
>DAOUES010000448.1:0-3895 GCA_034430335.1 Anaerolineae bacterium
GCGCCTGCTGCCGAAGCCCCTGGGGAAACGGAAAGGTTCCTTCTCCAGAAAAAACAGCCGCCGAGAAACCACCTGTCGCCGAGAAACCACCTGCTGAAAAGAAACAGGTTCAGGTAGTTGAAGACAAAGCCGGAGAAGATGGGAACAAAAAGGAAGATTCGGCTGAGACGAAGAAATAAATCTGGTTTGATTGGGTTGGAGGCACGGACGAATGAGTTGTCCGTGCCTTCTTGATTATTAGAATCGATTTGCCCGGGAGCCGATCACGGCGACGACGATCAATATCAGTGCCCCACCCACGTCAATTGTCGAAAGTAGTGGCACCAGTTCCCCATTACTCCTTACCGGCACATAGACCAGCGCCATGATGAATTTGATGATCAGGAGCAAAACGGCGGCGATGGCGGCGGTCAGGATCATGTCGTCAATGATGGCATCGTGAACGCGGCGCAGCATCACCGAACCCTGCCAGATGGTCAAGGCCCAGGCAACCGCCCAGAATGCCCAGCGGAAAATCTCGTTGCCTGCCGCCGGGCCTGTGTTGACCAGTTTGAACGCCAGGGTCACGATGACGGGCACTAGAAAGCCGAACAGTCCGGTCACGCCGACGATAATGGCCAATGCTCGAAAGATAGCTGGCATATCAAAACGTGGTTCTTCTGCCATGAGTTGTTCTCCCTTCTTTTACAAACAGTCAACCAGCCCGTACAGAATAAGTGCATCTAAACAGAGGGTAGCGCGTGAGCGGGAATCTGCCAACGTTCGAAGTAGTTGTGTTCAACGTACCAGCGATACGCATCGTAAACGCTCTCTGAAAACGGGCGGACTTGCAGGCCAAGTTCCCGAACGGCCTTGCTGTTATCATAATACAGGTATTCGCGGCTAATTAGAATTCGCCCACGTTCGATGGGTATATTGACTCTTAACCGATGCAATATATTGATGACTTTGCCAAAGGGTGGGATCACAAACTGGGGGATGGTCACCGTTCTGACCGGGACGCCCAGCACTTCCCCGATTCGTTTTACAGACTCGATATGTGTCATGTCATGCCCGGCGAGGATATAGCGTTCGCCCGCTTTTCCCTTCTCCGCAGCGGCGATATGGCCTGCTGCCGCGTCGCGCGAGTCGATGAAATTCAGGCCGCCATCCGGGAAAGGAAGGAACGGCTGCTTGATCACGCGGGCGATCAACTGTCCGGAGATGAACTTCAAGTCCCTGGGCCCCATCACGGCGGCGGGCAGCACAATAGCTGCATGGAGTCCTTTGCCGACATACTCCTGTACGACCTGTTCGGCCAGGTGTTTGCTGTATCCATAGTGCCAGTCTTCAGGTGGGATGTTGAACTGCGCCGTTTCGTCGATGGGTTCGCGCTTCACCGGTGGAACGCCTAATGCTGCCGTCGAACTGGTGTACACAAAGCGTTTGACGCCTGCTTCGAGTGCCGCCTGTAATACGTTTCTGGTTCCTTCGACGTTCACCCGGTATAACTGCTCGACCGGGTAATTCCAATCGTCCGAGATGGCGGCAGCGTGAAAAACCCAGTCGACGCCGTCCACTGCCCGCCGCAGCGAATCCGGGTCGAGGATGTCACCCGTTACCGGCGTCATCTGTAAGTCGTCGACGGCGTCGCCTGGCGAACTCTGCCGCCGCAGCCCGATCACGTCGACACCACGTTGGTTGAGTGCCGCAACCAGGTTTGCCCCAACCCCGCCGGTGCTCCCGGTGACCAGGACTCGGATCATATCAATGCCTTTCTCTACTTCGTGCTTTCTACCCGCTGCCATAACGTCGTCAGCGGTACTTTTTGAATGCGTACCCGCCAGAAAATCAGCAGCCACATGTGCAGCCGTGCCAGGAACTGTGCCAGCGTCCAGATAAACTCCCGCAGGTTTTGGGGATATTTCAGGGCGCGGCTGGCACCGGCGGCGGCCTCGTGCCGGAAACTTCGCATCCGCAGCGGCGAATTGGCGATCACCGGTTGGGCATATCCGCCCGCGCTGCGCACCTTCTGGCGCAGCCAGTCCCGGTATGTGTCCGGATACTTTACAAACACCACAGCATCCGCTGCGTAACGAATTCGATACCCCTGCTGGCCGATCAGGTGCGAGACGACGGCGTCTTCGGCCAGGGCGTCTTCCGGGATTGTGTCGATCAGCCCGGCGCGGATCGCATAGAGATACCCGGAGCAGACCAGGAACCGCCCGGCCTGATCCCGCTCGTACCGTTCGGCGTGTGCGCCCGCGTCGGTCAGCAGGTGCGACCAGTAACCCAGCATCGTATCGCGTGGGCTGGTCGAGATCGGCCTGCCGCTGACTGCGCCCGTGTTTGGATCACCGAAGGGTGCGAGCAGCGCCGCCAGCGCCTCCGGCCCGGCGTAAACGTCGCCGTCGGTCATGATGATGATCGCACCCTGGGCCTGCCGTAAGGCGAGGTTCAGCGCCGCCGGCTTGCCCTCACCCGGATCGCGCAGAACCGAGACGCCCTCGTAGGCAGCAGCAGCCGACGCCGTCTCGTCATCCGGGCAGACGACGATGATCTCCGCCCCGGCAGACTGGGGCAGCAGCGCCTCTATCGCCCGGCCAACTGTCGGGGCTTCTCGATAGGCGGTTATGACAATCGAAACGTTATGGCGTATCATGGCTCTGGCGCTTCTTCTTAATTTCTTCGATCACCAGCCGGGGGGTGATCGGCGTGAAAAATTGAACGATAAATCGGGGGTGGAACACGTTCTGAGGCGGGGCGAACCCCTGGGAAATCGACATGACGGTTCGGGTCAGGAAACGGTGCTGCCGCATCAACCAGAGCGCGTAATCGGTAAAGAAGGGCATGATCAGGATGTCACGCAGCACGCGCAGGCCCGTAAAAAGCGGGCCAAACCGATCCCAGATTTCCCGTTGATACCCACGATGGTTGCGTCTTCCCCGCTCGATGTCATCGTGCAGTATCCGGGCCGCGATCAGCCCGCTTTCCATCGCCAGGTCGATCCCTTCCCCGGTGACCGGGTTGACCAGTCCGGCGGCTTCCCCGACGATCATCCAGTTTTCTCCCGCCGCCCGCATTGCCGGGAAATCGATCCGCAGCGGGTAGCCCTTGATCGGCCCGGCAAGCTCGACATCGCCAAGAATGCCTTCCTTCTGCCGCCTCTGGATGAACTGTTCGAGCAGCCGGGTGGTTGATTTTTTGGTGGCGATCAGGGGGATGGGCAGTATCCCTACGCCGATGTTTGCCTGCCCGTTGCCGTTCGAGAATATCCACCCGTAGCCCGGAACAAGCTCAAAATCGAAAAAGAAATCATACATTGGTTCTTTGGGTGGGTTGTTCGTAAAATAGGCGCGTGATGCCCGGATATACCTGACATCATGGTGGATGAACCCGGCCCGCTTGAGTAAGCCCGATTTTGCGCCGACGGCGATGATGACATGTTTGGGCAGGATCGTAAGCGTCCCCTGCGAGCCTTTCGCTTCGACGCCGGTGACCCGGTCGCCTGCCCGTGTGATGTTCTCAACCCGCACATTGAAAAGGTGCTCGACCCCGGCCCTGATTGCGTTTTTGACTACGATATCGTCGAATTGTATACGCGGCAGCACCAATGCATAGGGAAACTCTTTTTGATGATCTTCAAACGGCAGCGATGCCGTAATACCGAACGGCCCGGTAATCCGAAAGTTGTGGATACGCCACGCACCGGCGGACAGCACCTCGTCGAGAATGCCCATCCGGTCGAGCGTGCGCACCGCCATCGGCGTCAGCCCATCGCCGCAGGTTTTCTCTCGCGGAAACTCGGCGGCATCGACCAGCAGTACGTCATGGCCCGAATTCGCAAGCGCCCAGGCCGCTGCCGATCCGCCCGGCCCGGCCCCGATCACCAGTATCTCTGGGGTAAGTGTCTGAT